>CANHSW010000051.1 GCA_947463165.1 Cyanobacteriota bacterium | reverse complement strand
GCACGCCGATGGCCACGGCGATCTCCAGGGGCACGCCCAGGGCTGCCGCCTTGCGCAGATGCCGGGCGCCCCCCCGCACGCTCAGCCAATGCACCGAGAGGGTATTGATCGATTGCTGCTGCAACCGGTACACGCCAACGTTGGGGGTGCCGGTTTCTGGATCCTTGGTGATCACCAGGCCCAGGGTGATGATGCGGCCGCCGTCGCCTGGCCAGGGTCGCAGCAGGGGTAGCGCATCGAGATTCACCTGGTCGCCCTTGAACACCCGCTGGTGGCAGGGAGGTATCAGGTCCAGATCCGGCCGGGCCATCACCAGATCCCAGAGCACCCCGCCAAAGCGCTGCAATTCCGCCAGTCCCTTGGGCGGCCTGGGTTGCTGCAATAAAGCCAGCCGCTCCCCCAGGGCCTCCAGCTCCTCGGCCCGCTCCATGCCCATGCTCCAGAGCACCCGTTCCAAGGTGCCCAGCAGGTTGATCGCCACCGGCATCCGGGAGCCGATCACGTTTTCAAACAACAGCGCCGGCCCGCCGAGGCCGAGCACCCGATCGGCGATCGCCGCCAGCTCCAGATCGGGATCCACCGCAGCGGTGATGCGGCGCAATTGGCCCCGCTGCTCCAACAGCTGAATAAAACCCCGCAGGTCGCGCCGGCTGCGTTTACTGAAACCGGCCGAGGCCATAACGAATCGCAGACTGTGCCTACTGTGGCGCACCCCTCCGCTCGACTGTCACCATGCGCATCTCCTATTTCCACAGCTCTGAAGCCGTACCCGCCGTGATCGCCCCGGGCGAGGGCGGTCCCGATGCGGCGGTGGTGATCGACGTGCTGCGGGCCACCACCACGATTGCCTGGTCGCTGCAAAACGGCGCCGAGGCCATCCAGGCCTTCGCAGACCTGGCCTCCCTGGAACAGGCGGCGGCCGCCTGGCCCGAACAGCAGCGGCTGCGGGCGGGCGAGCGCGGCGGCAAACGGGTGGAGGGCTACGACCTGGGCAATTCCCCCCTGGCGGTGACGCCGGAGCTGGTGGGCGGCAAGCGCATCTTCATGAGCACCACCAATGGCACCCGCTCCCTGGCGGCCGTTCTGGCGGTGCCCCTGCTGCTCACGGCCTGCCTGGGCAATCGCACCGCCGTGGCCCGGCGCCTGGTGGAGGCCGGAGCTGAGCGGGTTTGGATCGTCGGCAGCGGCTGGGAGGGCGATTACTCCCTGGAGGACAGCCTGGCGGCCGGGGCGGTGGTGTCGGCGGCCATGGAATTGGCGGTGGCACCCCACCTGGCGGTGAGCTGCGGCAATGACGAAGCCCTGGCGGCCCTGGCCCTGTGGCAGCAGTGGCGCCACGACACCGAAACCTGCCTACGGGCCGCCAGCCACGGCCAAAGACTGATCGGCATCGGCAACCACGACGCCGATTTTGTCTGCTGCGCCGCCGTGGACAACCTCACGATCGTGCCGGTGCAGACCCAGCCTGGGGTGCTCCAGGCCAGCTAATTAGCCCTGCCCGTCGTAGGCCCTCCAATTGCCCCCCCTGGCGGCAGGGGCAATTGGAGGGCCTACGACGGGCGGATGGGGGTTTGGGCGTGTGGGCGGTTGGGTGGAGAGGCGGAGAGGCGGAGAGGCGGAGAGGCGGAGGGGCGGAGAGGCGTTTTGGCGTTTGGCCGGATGGACGTATGGGCGATTGGGCGGAGGGAACGGTGAGCGGGGTTCTGGTGGTATTGCTTCGCTGGCGGCATTGGCTACATAGCGGCATTGGCGCCCTGGCGACATTGGCGCCCTGGCGGGAGGGGCCATCTGGCGGGAGGGGGGATTGGAGGGCCTCCCCCTACGATTTTGGGCGTATGGGCGGATGGGCTGGTGAGCAGTGTTCTGGTGGCAGCGGTGCAACTCACCAGCACCCCCGACCCGGATATCAATTTCGCCGCAGCGGAGGAGCTGATTGAGCTGGCGGCCCGCCGCGGTGCCGAGCTGGTGGGGCTGCCGGAAAATTTCGCCTTCATGGGCGCTGACCAAAAGCGCCTGGAGCTGGCTGAAAGCCTGGCGGAACGCTGCAGCCAATTCCTGGTCACCATGGCCCGGCGCTACCAGGTGACCCTGCTGGGCGGGGGTTTCCCCGTGCCGGCGGGCCCGGGCCACACCTTCAACCGGGCGGAACTGGTGAGCCAGGAGGGCCAGCTGCTGGCCCGCTACGACAAGATCCACCTGTTTGATGTGGATCTTCCCGATGGCATCACCTATCGGGAGTCGTCCACTGTGACCCCAGGGGATCAGCTGCCTCCCGTGGCTGAGGTGAGCGGTTTGGGGCGGGTGGGCCTCTCCATCTGCTACGACGTGCGCTTTCCCGAGCTCTATCGCCAGCTGGCCAGTGCTGGGGCAGACCTGCTGATGGTGCCGGCGGCCTTCACCGCCTATACGGGCAAAGACCACTGGCAGGTGCTGCTGCAGGCCAGGGCGATCGAGAACACCGCCTACGTGATCGCTCCCGCCCAAACGGGCACCAACTACGACCGCCGCCACACCCATGGCCATGCCCTGGTGATCGATCCCTGGGGCACGGTGCTGGCCGATGCCGGCGTGGCACCCGGGCTGGCGATCGCCCCGATCGATCTGGCCCACCTGCAGCGGGTGCGCAACCAGATGCCCAGCCTGCAGCATCGCCGCCCGGCCCTGTTCTGAGCCACTGATGAGCTTGCGGGCCCGGTTGTTGCTGCCTCTGCTGCTGCTGGCCGATCTGGCCAGCTTGCGGCCAACCTGGGCCTCAAGCTTGGCGGCCTGGCGGCTGACCAGCCAAGGGGTACTGGAATTGCGCACCAGTGTGAATGTGAATCCGCTGGCCTTTTACGAGGCTGGGGCGGGTCAAAGGGGGCCGCGGGTGTGGATTGACCTGCCCGGTGCGCCCTCCCACAGCCGTTCAATTAATGG
Organism: Cyanobacteriota bacterium; assembly: GCA_947463165.1. GTDB lineage: Bacteria > Cyanobacteriota > Cyanobacteriia > PCC-6307 > Cyanobiaceae > UBA5018. Next base: position 6,909 of record CANHSW010000051.1, on the reverse strand, counting down.
CAATGGCGACCTGCGCCAAGTGCGCATCGGCCAGCCCGATGCCAGCACTACCCGATTGGTCTTGGAATTTGCCCCTGGGATAAGGCTTGATCCCGGTGATTTGCGCCTGGTGGGCACAGCCCGAGACCGCTGGAAAATGGAATTTAAAGGGGTAGCCGCCGGCCTGATCGCCCAGGGTGAGGGCAGCATCGAGACTGCCAGCCTGCCCCTCCCCGCCAGACCCTGGTCCAGCGGCAGTGGCAGCGGCAGCGGCTTTGGTAGCAACAGCGCCAGTGGCTCTGGCAGAGGCAGCGCCACTGGCAGTGGTATTGACAGCGCCAGCGGCTTTGGCAGCGGCATTGACAGTGCCAGCGGCAGTACCAGTGCCAGCGGCAGTACCAGTGCCAGCGGCAGTAGCGGTGCCAGCGGCATTGATCTCGCCAACGGCAGTGCCAGTGCCACTGGCAGCGGCAGAGGGCTGACCAGCTGGAGTCGGCGCCCCCCAGCCAGGCCAGCCCTGTTCCCCACGGCTTCTGGGCCCCTGTCCGCCGAGGGGTTGCCCCTGGTGCCCCGCGGTCGCTTCAAGGTGGTGATCGACCCAGGCCACGGCGGCCCTGATCCTGGCGCCGTGGGCATCGCTGGTCTGCGAGAAACCGATGTAGTGCTGGATGTGAGCCTGCAGCTGGCGAGACTGCTCCAATCCCGGGGGGTGGAGGTGGTGCTCACCCGCACCAGCGAGGTGGATGTGGACCTGCCACCTCGGGTAGCCCTGGCCAATAGCAGCGGCGCCGATCTGTTTTTGAGCGTGCATGCCAACGCCTTGAGCATGGACCGGCCCGATGTAAATGGCATCGAGAGTTTTTACTTCGAGCCCGCAGGCAATCGCGCCAGAAGTCTGGCGGCAGCGGTTCAGCAACAGATGCTGGCGATATCGCCGGGATCGCCGGATCGGGGGGTGCGCACCGCCCGGTTCTTCGTGATCCGGCGCACGGTGATGCCCTCCACCTTGGTGGAGATGGGCTTTGTCACCGGTTCCCTCGATGCCCCGCGATTGATGGATGCCAACTTCCGTCGTCAGATGGCCGTGGCCCTGGCCACCGGCGTACTGACCTATCTCCAGAACACTGCCCAGGGATTGCGATGACACTGCTGGTGGGTCTATTCGACAGCGGTCTTGGCGGTTTGACCGTGCTGCGGCAAGTGCATGCCCGCCATCCCCACACCCCTTGTCTTTACTTGGGCGACACCGCCAGGGTGCCCTATGGCCAGCGAACGGTGCAGGACATCCGCGCCATCGCCGCTGAAGTGGTGCACTGGCTGCGGCTGCAGGGGGTGGGGGTGCTGGTGATGGCCTGCAACACCTCCAATGCCCTGGCCCTGGATGTGGCCGTGGCGGAGGCGGGCGTACCGGTGTTGGGGTTGATCGACAGCGTGGCCGCCAGCCTGGTGAGCGAGCGGGTTGGTGTACTGGCCACGGCCGCGACGGCGGCCAGCGGTGCCTACCGGCGGGCCATCCATGCCACCTTGCCCCATGCCCAGGTGGTGGAGGTGGGCTGTCCAGCCTTTGTACCCCTGATAGAAGCCGGCAACCTGCAGGCGGCGGAGCTGGAGCAGGCCGCCCGGCAATACCTGGCGCCGATGCTGGCGGCGGCCGTGGACACGGTGGTGCTGGGCTGCAGCCACTACCCCCTGTTGCGGCCACTGCTCAGCTCCCTGCTGCCGCCGGAGGTGCAGCTGGTGGATCCAGCGGAGGCCGCCGTGCGGCGCCTCGGGCCGCTGCTGGCCAGCCTCGGGGATGCCCCCGAGATCGAACTGGGGGATGCGCCGGTGCTCTCATCCCTGCAGCGCACTCGCCTTTGTGTCACTGGCTGCCCCGAGAGTTTCAGCCGGGCCGCCTCGGTCTGGCTGCCCGACTGTCCCCCAGTGGAGCGGGTGGACCTGCGTTTGGCCGATCGTGCCTTCTAGTATCTGGGCATGACGGAGGTGGTGTGGCAACTGTTGCTGAGCTGCTTCAGCCAGTCGAGGACGACCTGGATGTGTTGCTGGCCGACCTGCGCTCCCTGATCGGCGCGGGCCATCCGATCCTGCAAGCCGCAGCGGAACATCTATTCGCTGCCGGGGGCAAGCGGCTGCGTCCCGGCATCGTGCTGCTGCTCAGCCGTGCCATTGATCCAGCGGGCGAGCTGGGTCCGCGGCACCGGCGGCTGGCGGAGATCACCGAGATGATCCATACCGCCTCCCTGGTGCACGACGACGTGGTGGACGAAGCCTCCACCCGCCGCGGGGTAGATACGGTGCATAGCCGTTTCAATCATCGAGTGGCGGTACTCGCCGGCGACTTTCTATTTGCCCAATCCAGCTGGCATTTAGCCAACCTTGATAACCTTGAGGTGGTTAAATTACTGAGTCGGGTAATCATGGACCTGGCCGACGGCGAGGTGCGCCAGAGCTTGTTTCGCTACGACACGGGCCAGAGCTTTGAAAACTATCTAGAAAAAAGCTATTGCAAAACCGCCTCGCTAATTGCCAATAGTGCCCGGGCTGCCGGAGTGCTCAGCGATCTTCCAGCCGAACAGCTAGACGACCTTTACAATTTCGGGCGCCAGTTGGGTCTGGCATTTCAGGTGGTGGATGACATCCTCGATTTCACCGGCAGCGATCAACAGCTCGGCAAGCCTGCCGCCAGTGACCTGGCCTCCGGCTACCTCACCGCTCCGGCCCTCTATGCCCTGGAGGAACGGCCAGCCCTAGCCGTGCTGATTGAGCGGGAATTCAGTGAAGCTGGCGATTTGGAGCAGGCTCTTGAGCTGGTGCGGGGCTGTGAGGCGATTCCCCGCTCCCGCGCCCTGGCGGAACAACTTTCCAGGGATGCCAGCAAGGCCTTGAGCTGGCTGCCTGCCTCCGATCCGCGGGCGGCACTGCGCAGCCTGCCCGACTTCGTGCTCAGCCGCCTGTATTGAAGCAGCCGAGGCCGAATTAGCCAATGCCACTGGTAAAGCCTGGAAAACCGCGATTTCGGCGACCCTAACACCTGAAAATCCTTGCGGGCATTGGGAATTCTTGGCCGCAAACAAGGCTTTTCAGAGCTTCACTTGTTCATATCATGATACTAAAAAATCTAATGTTGACACCACAATACTAAATAATTCGATCAATCAAAGCTAACCTGCTGCAGGCTATCTAAAAAGCGCCAGGGGTTTCCGTATAGACGTTCACGCTCAACCAAATCTAACTCTGGCGGTGCCAGCACATGCACCTTGCAGCCTGCGGCCATGGCCGATTTAACCCCAGCTGGCGAATCTTCAAAAGCCCAGCAATCTCTGGGATTTACACCTAAACGACGGGCGGCCAATAGATAGGGATCTGGGTAGGGCTTGCCGAGCTTTAACTCGGGATCATCTCCATAGACGCGCAGTTCCAAAATCTCCAGCCAGGGGTGATCCGCAGACTTTAGGGCTACCGCCTCGCGGCCACTGCTGGTGACCAGGGCCATGGCCAACTGCAACTGCCGACAGTTCGCCAATAAATCTGCCGCTCCCGGCATCGCTCTGGCCATTGGCAACAGCCGTCTCGCCAGCGGTTGTTGTACCGCCAATAGATTATCGGTAGTAGGCATGGGGCTCTGCTGACAACCATGATCAACAATCCAGCTCAACACCTGCTCAGCGCAATTTTGCCGCCGTCGGCCGCGCAACTGGAACAATTGTTCGGTGCTCAACTGAATGCCGAACTGGGAGGCAGCCTGGCGCCAAGCCTGACCATGCAGGGGCTCAGTGTCAATCAACAGGCCGTCTAGATCAAACAGGCAGGCTGCCGGAAGCATGGCTTGAACGTTACACAATTTTTTGTGAGCTTGCTGGGAACGGGCCATTTTTCAAGCCGCCCAGAGGAGACTCTGCATTTTTGGCATCGGGGTATGTCTTTGGATGAATCTGGGTGAATTCGGCAAAACTGACGCCGCAGCTTGGTGCAGGAAAAATCCTTGGAGGGTAGCTCAAGGGTGAAGTTGACCGCAGTCGACGGCCAGTTGCCCCTGCCGAAGTGGAATTTCTGCAAATTCTTTCCAGTCTGCTGCCGGTAGCTGCGCTCCAGCCGGGCCTGGCTGGGCTTGAATGCAGGTGCCCCTGTCGCGCCTTTGGCGACCAGCATGACCCAGGCCAACGGCATGCCCAGTGCCACGATCGAATCGGTGTTGCACGAGCAGCGCAGCTTCGCGCCGCCGGCGGCCCTGGCCGCCACTGCCAAGATCGGCAGCCTCGAGGCCTACCGGGAGCTGGTGCGCCAGGCCGATGCCGATCCGGAAAAGTTTTGGGGAGAGCTGGCGGAGCGGGAATTGCACTGGTTTGAACCCTTTCATACGGTGTTGGACTGGAGTAATCCACCCTTCGCGCGCTGGTTTGAAGGGGGTCGCACCAACATCAGCAGCAATTGCCTGGATCGTCACCTGGAGGGTCCCCGCGCGGACAAGACAGCCTTGATCTGGGAGGGCGAACCGGGGGATTGCCGGCGATTCAGCTACCGCCAGCTACATGGGGAAGTATGTAAAGCCGCCAATGCGCTCAAGGCCCTGGGCATTGGCAAGGGGGATCTGGTGGCGCTGTACATGCCAATGGTGCCCGAGGCCGCCATTGCCATGCTGGCCTGTGCTCGCATCGGCGCCCCCCATTCGGTGGTCTTTGGTGGCTTTTCCGCGGATGCGCTACGGGATCGCCTGATCGACTGCCAAGCCAAGGCGGTGATCACCGCCGATGGGGGCTACCGCAAGGACAAGGCGGTAAGCCTTAAACCAGCGGTGGATGCCGCCCTCGCCGCCGGCAGCGTCACCAGCCTGGAGCAGGTGCTGGTGGTGAAGCGCACCGGCCAGGATTGCCCGATGGTGGAGGGGCGCGACCACTGGTGGCATGAACTGGTGGATCACCAGAGCAGCGAATGCCCAGCAGAACAGATGGCCAGCGAAGACCGTCTATTCGTGCTCTACACCTCCGGCAGCACCGGTAAGCCCAAGGGGGTGGTGCACACTACCGCTGGCTACAACCTATGGGCCCACATCACCTTCCAGTGGATTTTTGACCTCCAAGAAAACGATATTCACTGGTGTACAGCTGATGTCGGCTGGATCACTGGCCATAGCTATATCGTTTATGGCCCCCTCTCCAATGGGGCCACCACGGTAATGTATGAAGGCGCACCTAGACCAAGCAATCCAGGTGCCTTTTGGGAGCTGATTCAAAAGCACGGGGTGACGATCTTTTACACCGCACCCACAGCGATAAGGGCTTTCATGAAAAACGGTCGCGAGGTGCCCGACCGCTACGACATGGGCAGTCTGCGCATACTTGGCACCGTGGGGGAACCGATCAATCCAGAGGCCTGGATGTGGTATCGCGATGTGATTGGTCATGGGCGCTGCCCAATTGTCGATACCTGGTGGCAGACCGAAACTGGTGGAGTGATGATTAGTCCCCTGCCGGGGGCTACCCCCACCAAGCCAGGTTCGGCCACCTTGCCCCTGCCGGGAATCGTCGCTGACATCGTCGACCTGGAAGGGGTGTCCCAAGGGGTGGACGCCGGCGGTTATCTGGCGATCCGGCGCCCCTGGCCGGGAATGCTGCGCAACGTGCACGGCGATCCAGAGCGGTTCCGCAGCAGTTACTGGGAACACATCCGGCCAGCTGATGGCAGTTACATCTATTTCGCCGGCGATGGTGCCCGCCGCGATGCGGATGGCTACTTCTGGGTGATGGGTCGAGTAGACGACGTGATCAACGTGGCCGGCCATCGTCTGGGCACCATGGAAATTGAGAGTGCCCTGGTGAGCCATGAAGCTGTGGCGGAGGCAGCCGTGGTGGGCAGGCCGGATTCCCTCAAGGGCGAGGCAATCGTGGCTTTTGTCACCCTGGAGACCGGCCGGATAGGGGATGAGGCCCTGGTGGCAGAACTAAAGCAGCACGTGGGCGCCGAAATTGGCCCAATTGCCAGGCCGGATCAGATTCAATTCACCGATGCCCTGCCTAAAACCCGCAGCGGCAAGATCATGCGTCGCATTCTGCGCTCCCTGGCTGCCGGCGAGGAGATCAGCGGCGACACCAGCACCCTGGAGGATCGCTCGGTGCTGGACGCCCTGCGCATGTGAGCTGGATGGGCGATGATTTCGGCTTTACCGGTGGCCTGTTGGTTGCCGGCTAGCCTTGCAGCCATGGCCTGTCCCCATTGCGGTAGTTGGTCGGTGAAGTCCGATCGCAGCCTTGCCGGCAGATTGGTTTGCGGCGGCTGTGGGCGTCCCCTTGGCAGCGGGGGCGGCAAGGTTGGCAAAGGTAAAGCTCGCCAGGGAGCAAATTCTCGATCGCGCACCCCCAGGGGCGGAAATGCTCGCCGCCGCACTGGGGGCGGCGGAATCTGGTGGCTATGGCTAACTTTCTTGCTGGCCATCTCCGCTGGTCTAGCCTACCTCCAGGCTCCGCCCCCTGGGGCCCCCTCCTTTCCAGAATTGCAAAGACGATTGCCCAAGAGCAGCGAAGCCTAGATGCCAAAAACCAAGTTTAGCAATTTTAAATTATATAAAAGACAACGGAAATGCCCATTTAACTATAGCGAATCCGAGGCAAGCTAGCTGCTGCACCTGATCTCGCTTAAGGGCACCTCGAAAAATTGACCATTTGGCTCGCCAGGGTTTTCCGATCTCCAGAAAGAGGGACAGGCCAGTTGATGCAACGCTTCTGGCGGCGCGGCATCGAAGGACCTTGGTACTTTTCGAGGTGCCCTAAATATGATCAACCCGAATAAGAGCACTTCAAAAAATTACCAATTTAGCTCCTGCGAGTTATGGACAACCAAGTCGTTACAATTATTCCCAGTTCATGAGAGCGGTGAGATCTGGAATATTCAAAGGTGCTAATTAGACAAATAAGTAATAATATTTTTACAGGTACT
>CANHSW010000050.1 GCA_947463165.1 Cyanobacteriota bacterium | reverse complement strand
ATCAATGCCTAGATTCCGCTTGCGCACCCCCCTGCTGCTGGCTATGGCCGCCTTTGGCGGCTTCTGGGCCCCCTGCCTTACCCCCTTGGGCCTTGCCCAAGACTTGATCGGCTGTCAATTAACCGATGCTGGCCAGCTGCAGTGCGTGCCCGGGGTGAGCGCTGATCCCCAGAGCCAAATCAACGCCATGCGCCAACAGATCTCCAGCGATCTGCAGTTGGAGGGGGCCGTGCAGCAGCAGATCCAGGGATTGGAGCAATTGACCCTGGCGGGCGAGGCCCGGCAGGGACAGCTAATTAGGGCGAACCTAGCGGTAGCTGCGCTGGCGGCTTTGCCAGCCACGGCCTTCCATTGGTATCGGCTGATGCCCGGTGAGCGCCGCTGGCTGCTGATCAGTGGTGCCCAGGGCCCCAGTTATCAGTTGCAACCCTCAGATGTGGCCGCCCAGGTGATGCTGGTGGTGGCTATCCCTTCAGCCAATAGCGGTAGTCAGCGTCAGGCTTCCACCAGGCTGGGACCTGTGCTAGGGGTGGGCGCACAACCGTGAGCTGGGGGCCTGGGCTAGCCGAGCTGGGGCTTGGGCTAGCCGCTGGGTCTGGCGGGTTTTGCTGGTTTTTGCTGCGTAACAGGTAGGCAGCCAGGGGATCAGGTGCTCAGCTAGGCAGCGTGGCGCTCAGGTGCTCAGCAGATCTTGCTGTTGCTTAACCAACTCAAAGAATTCTGCTTTCAGACTTGGATCCTTACGGAAATCACCTCGCACCACGGAGTTAATCATGCTGGTTTGAAGCTCCTTAACCCCCCGCCACTTCATGCAGTAATGCTGGGCTTTCACTAGAATTGCCAGGCCTTTTGGCTTGCAGAGGCGTTCAATTTCGTCGGCAAGGATGATTACCGCTTCCTCTTGGATGTGGGGGCGGGAGAAGACCCAATCGGCCACCCGCGCAAACTTGGATAAGCCAATCACATGTTCACCGGGTTTGATGCCAATCCAGCAGTTGCCAAGGATGGGCACTAGATGATGTGAGCAGGCGGAACGAATTGAGATTGGCCCCACTGTGTAAACTTCATCCAGATTCTTGATGTTAGGGAAACTGGCTATCTTGGGTTGAACGTGATAGCGACCCTTAAATACCTCGTGCAGATACATGCGAGCAACGCGCTCGGCTGTTTCCTGGGTATTGTGATCATTGTCGATATCGATAACCAGGCTCCGCAGCAAATCGCGCACCTTGTCAGCAACCTCACTCTCGAGTTGATCCAGGTCGCCTTCCTCTAAATGATCGGAAATATTGTCGTTGGCGAGAAAGGGTACCCCCGCCTCTTCCAGCCTCTGGCGAATGCGCAGACTAGCGGGTATTACCTGAGCATCTAGGCTTGATATCAACGAATTTGAAACTGACGAATCTATTGCAGCTGAATCAGAGGCGCTGGGGTCTGGGGTCAATGAATTGGGGGAAAATGAATTTGGGGACAGTGATTTGGCGGGAAGTTCTGTAGTGGACAGTGCAGTGGTTGTCAAGTTGCGAATGTTTGAGGGGAGGGTGGAAGTCATTGGTTGGGTCAGGGCACGGCCTTGGTTCAGAGCACGCCGGCAGCCGGCATCAAGGTGAGGTCTTCTAGCACTTGAGTGGCAGGTTGTTGGGCGATATAGAGCAGAGCCTCAGCCACTCGATTGGCATCTAGCATCGCATGGCGATCGAAGGAACTGTCAACACTTTCGCTGTCCCACAATGGCGTATTAACCGCACCCAAAGTGATCGTGGATACACGAATGCCATGGCTACGCTCTTCGGCGGCCAGGCAACGGCTGAAGGCATTGAGGGCGGCTTTGCTGGTGCAGTAGGCCCCCCAATCTGGAAAGGCATTGCGCGCCGCATGACTGCTGACATTGATTACCAGGCCCTGGCCGCGTTCGCGCAGCATAGGCAAAACCGCCTGGCATACCTGAAAAACAGAGGTGAGATTGAGCTGCATCAACCATTGCCAGCGCTCTATGGGCATTGCCGCCAGGGCTCCGGTGTAGGCGGCTCCGGCATTGTTGATCACCACATCCGGACTGCCACCCCGCTGGCAAAGCTCCTGGATTGCCGGGCCGACAGCCGCGGCATCGCTGAGGTCCAAGCAGGTGGAATACACATTTGCCCCCTCTGCCGCCAGTTCCTCTTCCAGCTGCAGAAAATCTGTAGAGCTGCGGGCTACAAGCAGCAGTGTGTAGCCAGCGCGGGCAAAGGCCCTGGCGGCCGCAGCCCCGATGCCCCTGGAGGCACCTGTGATCAATACCGCAGCCAAGGGATCGAGAGAGAGGGACGGTTGCCAGCACGGGATCGCCCCAGGGCGATCCCGTACAAAACCTTAAGAGCTGAGGGTGGAATCTGGGGTGACGCAATCCAGAAACCGGCCCATGCGACGGTACTTAGCGTAGCGCTGGTCGAGCAGCTGTTCTTCCGAGAGGCTCCGCAGGCCAGTGAGCTCCTCCAGCAGAGCTGTTTTCAGCGTTTCGGCGGCCTGTAGGGGGGCGGCATGGTTGCCGCCGGAGGGCTCGGCCAGCACCCGGTCCACGATGCCCAGCTTGAGCAGATCGGCGCCGGTGATTTTGAGCGCATCGGCGGCCACGGGGGCCTTGGCGGCATCCCGCCACAGGATCGAGGCGCAGGCCTCTGGGCTGGCGACTGTGTAGACGCTGTGCTCGAACATCAAGAGCCTGTCGGCCACGCCGATGCCCAGGGCGCCGCCAGAGCCGCCTTCGCCGATCACCGTGGCCAGGATTGGCACCCGCAGCCTGAACATCTCGCGCAAATTCACGGCAATCGCCTCCCCCTGCCCCTGCTCCTCGGCCAATACACCGGCATAGGCCCCGGGGGTGTCGATGAAGCTGAGGATCGGCAGCCGAAACTTGTCGGCATGCTCCATCAGGCGCAGGGCCTTGCGGTAGCCCCCAGGGGAGGCCATGCCGAAGTTGCGAGCCACGTTTTCCCTGGTATCGCGACCCTTCTGGTGGCCCAGCAGCACCACCCCCTGCTCGCCAATGCGGCCGATGCCGCCCACCAGGGCCTGGTCATCGGAGCCGCGCCGATCACCATGCAATTCGATGAATTCATCGGTGATTACCTGGATGTAGTCCAGGGTGCTGGGGCGCTGGGGATGGCGGGCCACCTGGATCTTCTGGGCCGGGCTCAGCGCATCGAAAATTTCCTGGCGCCGGCGGGTGGCCAGGGTTTCCAGCTGCAGCAACTGCTGACTGACATCAACTTCTGAATCCCGCGCCAATTGCCGGATTTGCTCAATCTGTTCCTCCAGCTCCACCAGGGGCTTCTCGAAGTCCAGTAGGGCGCGGCGGGCCATGGTGACGGGGATGGGGAGGAGGGGCAGCAGGGAGAAGGGAGCGGGGCGCCGGCTAAGGCGATCCAGGTGATTCAGCTGAATCGTTTCATTAATCTGAGCAGTTTCATTTAGCCGGACCGATTTATTTAGCTGGGCCGTTTTATTTGGCTTGGCCGTTTCGCTCAGCTTGGCGGGGCCGGTTGGCTGACGGTAAGCGAGGCTTGCAGGTCAAGCACCTACAAGCTAATCGCCTCCAAATCAATGGGCTGCAAGCCAATCGCCTGCAAGCCAATCGCCTGCAAACCGAGGGCCTGGAAGCCGTGGCGAAGTGAGGCCTCGCCAATTAAATCCATATTTTCTATGGTTATATTGTTGCGGCCCCAGCTGAAGTTGGTGTGAATTTCTTCGAAGTCTAGAAGCATTGCCTCGGCAAAGCAGGCGAACATCTGGCGTTGGGGTTTTTCCATCTCGGCCACTTCCATCATCTGCCAGCCGATATCTTGGTGAAATTCCACAATGCCACCCTTCAATACATGCACTGTTTCGCCCGAGGCTTTGCTATCAAGATTTTTTGGATAGCCGCCATCGATCATCAGGCAGGGTGAGCGGAGGTTTTTTGTGTCGATGCTCAGGGTTTCCGGCAAGCTGGCTACCCACACCACCACGTCTGCCTCAGGTAAAGCCTCTTCCAGCGAGAGGATGCGCCCAGTACCCAATTCCGTCTGGAGATCGATCAGGGGCTGGGGCTGACGGGCCACCAGCAGCAGTTCCTCTACTCCAGTGCGTTGATGAAGCCAGCGACAGACGGCGCTGCCGATGTCTCCCGTGGCGCCCACCACAGCCACCTTGGCCCGCCGCAGATCTATGCCCAGGCCGGGGGCATTGACTTCCACCTGGCGACAGATCACCCAGGCGGTATGGGTGTTACCGGTGGTGAACCGCTGCCAGTCGAGGGTGGTGGCTCGCACCTGTTGTTCCTTGAGCAGCTTGAAATCTTCGAAGATGATCGATGTGAAACCCCCCAGGGCGGTGATCGTGATGCCCTGCTTCTGGGCCAGTTCCATGGCGCTCAGTACTTTGCGCTTGGCCGTCTTGAAACGCCGCAGCATTTCTGGCACAAAAATAGAGTCGATGTAGGCCCCTTCGATGCTCTTGCCCGTGAGGCTGGTGACCGGAATACGCTCCACCAGCTGGGGAGGAGCGCTGCACCACATCTCAAAATCTCCTTCGGCGTACTCCGGAAATCCCAGGGCCAGTGCCTTGCTGCGAGCCTGGTCCAGGCTGGTGGAATGACCGATCAGGCCGAACATGCGCTGGGGGGTCGGGTGTCGCGCACGCTACATCCGACGATCAGCCCACCAGGGCGGCGGCGGCCATGCGGGCGATTTCGCGAGAGCTGAAGCCGATTTCGATCAGCGACTCCTGGTAGGAGCTGAGGAAATCTGCCATCAGGTCCTCCTTGTCCATCGCCAGCTTGGCGGCGTCGCCGGCCACTTGATCCAGCATCCTGCGCACCAGGGGCAGGTTTTCGCGATTGGCCTGCTCAAACTCCTCGCGGATTGTGCCTAGATTTGCCTTCAGCCACTCCTGGCCATAGTTAAGGTGGGTGTATTCATCCTTCACCACTCCCTCGGTGATCTTGCGGGCGAAGGGATCGGCAACCGGGATGTAAATGTGGTAGGCGGAGATGGCGAAGGCCTCGATCAGGATCGCTTGGATCAGCAGACAGGTGACCACCTTGCCCTCTGCTAAAGCTTTCTGGAAGTTGCCGTGCAGGGGAGAAAAGAACCGCTTGGCGAAGTCCATATCAGCGCTGACGCCCAGGTTGTTGGCGCAGGCGGTGAAGCCCTTCATGTGCTTGAGCTCCATCCTGGCCAGGCGGCCCAGCTCCTCGGCCTGGTCTGGGATCAGCTTGCCGATGGATATGTAGTTGTCGTGGGCCTCTTGTTCGCCTTCGATGACGATGGCGTTGATGCGGCTGTAGGCGTCTTTATAGGTTTCGCTGGCGAAGTCAGGCAGGCTCCCGCAAGCCTGGGTTTGGGTGCTCGCTTCAGCCGGGGAGGCAAGGGTCGCCATGATTACCGCAGTGTGCTTCGAATTCGCTCAACTCTAGCCACCGCCTTCTGTTTGAGAGCCGATCGCCGCTCCAGGGGCGGGCCAGGGGGAGTTGAGCAGGCTCGAAAAGCGCCGCTGCCAGCCCGCCACCAGGCGTTTTTCCAGCTCCGCCCCCAGGGCGGCGTTGGCAGCGCCGGCATCGCCGATCACGCCACTGCGGCTGATATCGCCGGTGAGCCAGGCACAGGGGGCCTGGCCCTCCAGGCTCCAACCGGCGGGGATGGGCGGGCCTTGTAGGCCATCTGCAGGGCGCTCTGGCCCCACCAGCTCCGGTGCCAGGTGCAGCATCAGGCTGGTTTCCGCCTGGCCGGCATGGAGCCCTTGGCTGCGTTCCGGTTCGGGAATCAGCTCCCACACCTGCTCCGGACCACTCCACAAAAAGCAGGGCAACACCGCCAAGCTCGGCCGGGCCAGGCGCAGTTGGCGGCTGGCCACCTGCAGCAGGCCGATCTGGCCGCCGTGGCCGTTGAACAGCACTAGACGCTGGAAACCGGCTTCGGCCAGATTCAGGCCCACTGCTACCACCATCTGGATGATCAGCTCGGCCGGCAGGCTGAGGCTGCCGGCAAAGCCGCTGTGCTCTGGAGAAAAGCCAATCGGCTGCAGTGGCAATCTGGCCACCGCCAGCTGCTCCGGCAGGCCGGCCAGGGCCCCATCCAAGATCCGCTCGGCAAACAGGCCATCGGTGCCCAGGGGCAGGTGGGGTCCGTGTTGCTCCACCGCCCCGAAGGGCCAGATCACGGTGCTGCCTTCCCGTTTGGCCAGGGCCTTCACCGCTGGGGCCGGGAGCAGATCCAGTCGCCTTTGCATGGCCCCGGGGCCAATCTCGGCCTGATCACGTCCTTACAGTGTGAAACCCCATACAGCACCCCAGGCTCGATGGCCGGCACCGGCAACTCCCAGCCCTCCTCTTCGGCTCGCCCGGTGTCCCCCGGTGCGCCGCGACCAAAACCGGCTCCGCCCCTGCGCAAGCCGCCCCAGGTAATGATGATCAAGAAGGACGAGTCTGATGCGGGCGGCTCAGCTCCCCCGGGCTCAGTCATCGCCGGCTCAGCTGTGGCGCCGGCGGTGGCCCCTGCAGCAGCAGCCCAGCAGGCAGCTTTTCAGCAAGCGGTGTCCAAGCAAGCAGTTGCCCAGCAAGCAGTGGCAGCCCCCGTTCGCCCAGCGGCTCGCAACGACGCCGAGTTGTTTGAGCTGGAGAGCATGGAGGGCATCACCATGGCCGACCTGCTCGGCCCCGATGCCAGCCGCCGCCGGCCAGCGGCCGCTGGCGGCGCCAAGCCCGCTGGCCAGGCGGCCCCAGCCGGGGCTGCTCCAGCCCGCTCCGCCCCGCGTACCGTCGATGAATTCGACTTTGACGAGGAGGCTTTCCTCGCCGCCCTCGATGAAAACGACGGTGTTGGCACCACCGGCGAGGTGGTGAAGGGGGTGGTGATCGGCTTGGAGAGCGACGGGGTCTATGTGGATATCGGCGGCAAGGCGCCGGGCTTCATGCCCAAAAAAGAATGTGGGCTTGGGGTGATCACCAACCTCAAGGAACGCTTTCCCAAGGGCCTTGAGTTGGAGGTGCTGGTTACCCGCGAGCAGAACGCCGATGGCATGGTGACCATCAGCGTTCGCGCCCTGGCCCTGCGCCAGAGCTGGGAGAAGCTGAAGGCGATGGAAAAAGAAGCCAAGGTGGTGCAGGTGAAGGTGACCGGCTTCAATCGCGGCGGCATCACCTGTGATCTGGAGGGTTTGCGCGGCTTCATCCCCCGCTCTCAACTCCTCGATGGTGAAAACCACGAGGCCCTGGTGGGCAAGACCCTCGGCGTCACCTTCTTGGAGGTGAACTCAGAGACCCGCAAGCTGGTGCTCTCGGAGAAAAAAGCCTCAACCGCCGCCAAGTTCGCCAACTTGGAGGTGGGCCAGCTGGTGGAAGGTGTGGTGGTGTCGGTGAAGCCCTATGGATTCTTTGTGGATATTGGCGGCGTCAGTGGCCTGTTGCACCAGAGCAGTATCACTGCGGGCCAGTTGCGAGACCTGCGGGAGGTGTTCAACCAGGGCGATCGCCTCAAGGCCCTGATTACTGAATTGGATCCCGGTCGCGGTCGCATCGCCCTCAACACAGCGCTGCTGGAGGGTCCCCCGGGCGAGTTGTTGATCGAGAAGGAGAAGGTGATGGCGGAAGCTGTCGATCGGGCCAACCGCGCCCGCTCGGTGCTGCGTCAGCAGGAGCAAACCCTTTGATGACCAGCGCCTTGGCAAATCCGGCAGCAGGCCAGCAAACCGTTGACTGGGAGCTCGATTACTACTCACGACCAATCCTCGACGCCGACGGCAAGAAGCGCTGGGAACTGCTGATCTGCTCCACTCCCATCCCCGGTGAGGAGCTGGAGCCTTTTCGCCTTGCTCTTAGCTGCCCTTCCACCAGTGTTAATTCGATTTGGCTGCGGCAGTCTCTGCAAACGGCCATCGCCGAGGCCCAGCAGCTGGGTTTAGCGCCGCCGCGGCGGCTGCGCTGCTGGCGGGCTTCGATGCGCACGATGGTGCAAAGGGCCGCCGAGGGGTTGGGTTTGGAGCTGTTGCCCAGCCGGCGCTGCTATGCCCTGGTGGAGTGGCTCCAGCAGCGGCAGCAGCACGTTTATCCAGCGGAAGATGGGTATCTTGTTGGCCCTTTGGCTCCCCCGGCCGCACCGATTCGGCCGGTGCCGCTGCCCCTGCCGGAGGCCGCCCGCGGCGATCGCTGGGCCTGGGCCAGCCTGCCCGCCGGCGCCCTGGCCGCGGCGGTGGAATGGGAGGTGGGCTTCTCTGGCCTGGTACCCCTTCCTGATGATCTCGATCCCGAGGCTCCGGTGCCGGGCATTCGCCTGTTCAGCGCCAGTCGCGCCCTGGCCATCGCCGGCTGGTTGGCGGGCCTGGAACCGGTGCGATTGGAGATGGATGGTCAGCAACTGGTGCTGGAGGCTGGCCTGGAGGATCGCTGGCTGCTTTCCAACCTGGCGGCCGATGCGGCGGCTGCCGCCAGCGAAGCTTTTGCCCTGGCTCGTCAAGGGGCCGGCGGGCTGCAGTTCATTGCCGTGCAGGCCGACGAGCGGGATCAGCGGTTCGAGGGGTTTTGGATGCTGCGCGATCTGCCGGATGCCTGATGGCCGAGGCCCTCGACCCTCCCTTTGATCGGCCTGACGCCAGCTTCAATTGCTTACCAGGCTGGACTTGGCTTGGTTGTTATGGAGGCCATTACCTCCAGGCAGATCTGCTCTCTGGCTTTGAGCACGGTTTTTTCACGCGCCAGTGGCATGGTCGCGGGCCCGATCAATTGGCTGGCTATGTCAGCGCCGGGGTGAGTGTGCACCAGCCCCGTCAAATTCACAGTGCCCTGGTGTTGCCCGCCAGCGCAGCTGCTGGCGAGCCCTGGCCGCAAGCCGATGGCCTATTCAGTGACGCTGGTGGCCAGAGTTTGTGGGTTTGCGGAGCGGACTGCACCCCAGTGCTGTTGGCCGATCCCCGGCGCGGGGCCGTGGCGGCTTGTCATGCGGGTTGGCGTGGGGTGGCTGGACGAATCTTGATCGCGGCTATCGAACGATTGGAAGCGATGGGCAGCCGCCGCTCCGATCTGCTGGTAGCCCTGGGCCCGGCGGTTAGTGGCAGCAATTATCAGGTGCAGCGGCAGGTGAGTATCCAGCTGGCCCTGGGGCTTGGTCTGGCTCAGCAGTACCCAGGGCCAGTTAGCCCAGAGCGGGCCCTGGAGGAGCTGCGGAGCTGTGGTGCGCTGCAGGAAGATCCCCAGCCCGGTCACGATCGCCTCGATATTCGCGCCGCCGCCCGATACCAATTAGAACTGCACGGCATACCGGCCGGCCAGATTGCCCTGTGTCCCTTGTGCACGCTGGCGGAGCCCATGTTGTTTCATTCCTGGCGGCGTGATCAGGTGAAGGCCGTGCAATGGAGCGGTATTGTCAGCCAGGCCTGAACGCATCTAGGCCCTCATCTGTTGCGCCGCTGGCGGTGCCCTGAGCTAGTACGCCCAGGGGCCTGCTACGGCGATGAAGCTTTATTCCTGATCCTCTCTAGCCGCTCTGGTCGCTGCTGGGGCTTCTGATCATTGTCAACCCCCACCAGGTTCCGCTGGGCGTTGCAGCTGGGGTGCCTAGGAGCCGGCTGGGGCCTGCATCGATATTGCAAAAGGTTCCACGGGGATGCATAATGCAGAAGTTGCATAACCCACTCAATGCTTACGGGACCCGACCTGCTCGCCAAAGTCAAAGAGCTTGGCGATGTCAGCAAATCTGAGCTGGTGCGTTCCTGCGGTTACCTGTCCATTAAGAAGGACGGATCCGAGCGCCTGAACTTCACTGCCTTCTACGAAGCCCTGCTCAATGCCAAGGGCGTCGATTTTGGCGGCGGCCCCAAAACTGGCAAGGGAGGCCGCAAACTCAGCTTCTTCACCAAGGTGCAATTCAATGGCAACCT
>CANHSW010000049.1 GCA_947463165.1 Cyanobacteriota bacterium | reverse complement strand
GCCCCCCATGGCTCGCTGCTGTTTGACCAGCAGGTGGTGGGCGGCGCCATCGGCTGCCTGATCGACGGCGACTGGGCGCTGGAACCGGTGGTGGCCCAGGGCTGCCGCCCGATCGGCCCGGTGCTGGAGGTGGAGCAAGCCCAGCGCAACGTGCTGCTGGAGGTGAGTGAGGGCAATGGGCGGCGCAACACGCCAGTGGCGGCGCTGCAGGAGATCCTCAGCGGCCTCAGTGCCGCGGATCGAGACCTGGTCAAAACCTCGCTGTTTCTCGGGGTGGCGCGCCGCAACTTCAGCCTGGCCGCCATGGGAGAAGAAGCGCCCTCGGCCTTCCTGGTGCGCAACTTGATCGGCGTCGATCCCCGCAATGGCGCCGTCGCCGTGGCCGAGCGGATGCGGGTGGGCCAGCAGGTGCAGTTCCAATTGCGCGATGGCGACACCTCCCGCCAGGAACTGCGGGAGTTGTTGCAAAGCCAGGCCAGCAGCAACAAGCAGCCGCTGCTGGGGCTGCTGTTCGCCTGCCTGGGCCGGGGCCAGGGGCTCTACGGGGTGCCAGACGGCGATGTGAACTCCTGTGCGGCTGTTTATCCGGGCCTGCCGGTGGCCGGGGCCTTTTGTAATGGCGAGATCGGCCCGGTGGCCGGCACCACCCACCTGCACGGCTACACCGCCTGCTGGGGCTTGCTGGTGCCTAGCCCCCAAAAGGTGAAAGCCCAGGAGGGCGAGCCAGCGGCCGGGGAACCGCCTGATCACGACCCCCCATATCGGCCCTCAAGCAACTAATCGGCCCGCAGCTACTAATCGGGCCTCAGGCAACCAACCGGGATTCCAGCAACTAATCGGGCCACAAGCAACCAATGGTGCGCCAACACGTCAATCCGCTCAGCCGCTTCTTCCAGCTGCCCCGGCCCCTGCCGCCGCCGGAAGAACTGTTCGCCCAGCCGCAGCGGCCGATCCACCTGGACATCGGTTGCGCCCGCGGCCGCTTTCTGCTGGCCATGGCCCAGCTGGAAGCCGATCGCAACTACCTGGGCGTGGAGATACGCCGCCCCCTGGTAACCGCCGCCGAGGCCGACCGCCAGGCCCTGGAGCTCACCAACCTGCACTATCTGTTCTGCAATGCCAATGTGAGCCTGGAAAACTGGCTGCTGGCGCTGCCGGCCGGTCGGCTGGAGCGGGTATCAATTCAATTTCCCGATCCCTGGTTCAAGGCAAAACACCACAAGCGGCGGGTATTGCAACCGGAGCTGCTGCGGGCCCTGGCCGCGGCCCTGGCCCCGGGCCGGGAACTATTCATCCAGAGCGATGTGCTGGCGGTGATCGAGCCGATGCAGGCCTTGATCGAAACCAGCGGCCAGTTCTCGGCGCAAACCCCCAGCAACCCTCCAGCCAATGGTGAGCGCTGGTATGGCGCCAATCCCCTGCCGCTGCCCACGGAGCGAGAAACCCTGGTGCTGCGCCAGGGCCTGCCTGTTTATCGGCTGCTCTACCGGCGCAACGCCCTGGCCACCACCGCCAGCGGCAGGTCGGCGGAGGCCGGCAGGCCAGAAGCCACCGATAATCCGGCCACGGCAGCGGCTCCAGCCCCTGCATCTGCCCAAACCAGGGCCATGGCTCGATGACTTCCACCTCCGCATCCCCTCCCTGGCTGCTGCGCTGGCAGGGTTTGCTGGCGGCCAGCGGCGGCCCCCTGGCCCAGCGCCTGGAGCCGATCAGCGGCCTGGTGGTCTGCGCGCTGATGGCGGGGCTGCCCCTGGTAACCCGCGCCGGCCTCAGCCTGCTGATTACTGCAGCGGGTCTGCTGTGGCTGCTCTGGGCCCTGCGCACCCCCGCCGGCCGCATCGGACCGATCAGCGGCTGGTTGCTGGTGATCCTGGGAGTAATGCTGCTGGCCAGCGGCACCTCGCCCGTACCGGTGGCGGCCGCCAAGGGGCTGGCCAAGCTGGTGAGCTACCTGGGCGTCTATGCCCTGATGCGCCAGTTGCTGGCCCGATCCCCCGCCTGGTGGGATCGGATCGTGGCGGCGCTGCTGGCCGGTGAACTGGCCAGCAGCGTGATCGCCATCCGCCAGCTCTATGGCGACACCTCGGAGTTGGCCCGCTGGGCCGATCCAAATTCCGTGGCCGATGGCACCATCCGGGTCTACGGACCGCTGGAAAATCCCAACCTCCTGGCGGGCTATCTGATTCCAATCCTGCCCCTGGCCGTGGTGGCCCTGTTGCGCTGGTCGCCCTGGCCCCAAAAGCTCTATGCCGCCACCGCCCTGCTGCTGGGCAGCACTGCCCTGTTCTTGAGCTATAGCCGCGGCGGCTGGCTGGGGATGGTGGCGGCGTTGGGCGGCATCGGCCTGTTGCTGGTGTTGCGCCAGACCCGCAGCTGGCCGCCCCTGGCCCGGCGGCTGTTTCCGCTGCTACTTGCGGTTTTCGGCGCGGCCTTGCTGGTGGTGGCGATCACCCAGGTGGAGCCGCTGCGCATCCGGGCGATGAGCCTGCTGGCGGGCCGCCAGGACAGCTCCAACAACTTCCGCATCAACGTGTGGATGGCGGCGCTGCAGATGGTGCAGGACCGCCCCTGGCTGGGGATTGGGCCTGGCAACACCGCCTTCAATCTGATCTATCCCCTCTACCAACAGCCGAAGTTCAACGCCCTCAGCGCCTACTCGGTGCCCCTGGAACTGCTGGTGGAAGGCGGTATTCCCGCCCTGCTGGCGGGGCTGGGGCTATTGCAGGCGTCGCTGCGGCGGGGCCTGGCCCAGCTGCGGGGCGAGTCCAGCTGGGCCCTGCCGGCCCTGGGCGCCATCGCCGCCATCGCCGGTCTCTGCGTTCAAGGTGCCACAGACACCATCTTCTTCCGACCGGAAGTACAGCTGATCGGCTGGTTCTGCCTGGCCACCCTGGCGGTGAGCGAGCCGCAATCGGCCAGCCGCCAGCTAGCTGCTGCCAATGGCCAACAGCCCATAGCCAACGGCCAGCCCGCGACCAGCACGGCCACGATCCCCAGCGAGCCTGGGGCCAGCGGCCCAGAGACAGCCAACGGCCAGCCTGCGACCAAGGGCCCACAGCCAGCCAGCAGCGAGCCTGGGGCCAGCGGGCCAAAGCCCAATGTGATCCTTCCAGACCCTTGGGCCTGATTCAGCCACCAGCTCCACCCAGCCTCCGGGATGCCCCAACTGATCGCCGGCTTTGATGCCGGCCAAACCCACACCCGCTGCCGACTCGCCCTGGTGCAGGCCGCTGACTCCAGCACCAGGTTGGAACCGCTGGCGGAAGGCAGCGGCAGCGGCGTCAGCCACCTGGCCGCCGCCGACGGCCCGGCGCGCTTCCAGGCGGCCCTCACCAGCAGCCTGGCCGCCGCTCGCGCCCAGTTGAGCGCATCCAACCTGTCCCCCCTGGCGGCCGCAGCGGTGGGGGCCAGCGGCGTGGAACAGGGCAGCGAGCTGCAGGGCCGCGGCCAAAGCCTGGCCGCCGCGGCCCTGGGCCTGGCGCCAGCGATGGTGGCCGTTACCGGCGACGAGCGCACTGCCCTGGCCGGGGCCTTTGGCGCTGGCGCGGGAGTGCTGGTGATCAGCGGCACCGGCGCTATCGCCGTCGGGCGAGATGGGGCTGGCCACAGCCATCGCTGTGGTGGCTGGGGCTGGCTGCTGGATGGGGCCGGCTCCGCCATGGACATCGGCCGCGATGGTCTGGCGGCCAGTGTGGCCATGGCGGACGGCCGCAGGGCCGAAACCCCCCTGCGCTCAGCCCTCTGGCAGGCCCTGGGCGCCGACTCGGCCCAGGCGGTGAAGGCGGCGGTGGTGGCCAGTGATTTCGGTGCCGCCGGCTTCGCGCGGCTGGCCCCGGTGGTGGATCGCCTCGCCGGGGCCGGCGATCGAGAGGCGTTCGTGATCGTGCGGCGCTCGGCCACGGCCCTCGCCGAGCTGGTGGTTGGGGTGGCCACAGCCCTGGCCATGCCGGCGGCTCCCGTGTGCCCGGTGGGGGGAGCGCTGACGCACCTGCGGCAACTGCGACGCCACTTTGAGCAAAGCCTGCAGCTGTCGCTGCCCGGGGCGAGCCTGGTGAGCCCTAGCGGCGATGCCTGCTCCGGCGCCCTGGCCCTGGCGGCCGCGCTTCTGGACTGAACAAACCCCATAAATATGGATTCAGCCCCATGGGAATCGTGATGGCCTTGATTAGGCCGAGTTGATCAGGCCGCGTTTAGGTGTTGATCCGCCAGGGTTGCTAGGTGGGCGCACCAGTGGTCCACGTCCGCCTGGTGGGCTGCCTCCACCATCACCCGCAACAGCGGTTCGGTGCCGCTGGCCCGCACCAGCACCCGGCCGCTGCCGGCCATCGCCGCCTCGGCCGCCAGCACGGCCTCTTGCAGGGGCTGGCACCGGGCCCAGCTGGTGCGGCGCAACTTATCGGCCACGGTGACATTCACCAACTTCTGGGGATAGGCCGAAAAACTTTCATCCATCCAATCGGCCAAGGAGCCCCCCTGGCGCGCCACCAGGGTGGCCACCTGCAGGGCGGTGAGCAGCCCGTCGCCACTCATGCCGTAGTCCGCCGCCAGGATGTGGCCAGACTGCTCCCCTCCCAGGGCGGCGCCGTGCTCCTCCATGGCGGCATAGACGTACTGATCGCCCACGGCGGTGCGCTCCAATAGGCCACCGCGCCGCTGCCAGGCCCGTTCAAAGCCCAGGTTGCTCATCACCGTGGCCACGATGCGGTTCTGGGGCAGGCGATCCCGGGCCATCAGCTCCTGGCCCCAGAGGTAGAGCACCTGATCTCCGTCCACCACCCGCCCCTTGCCGTCCACCGCCAGCATGCGGTCGGCGTCGCCATCAAAGGCAAAGCCCATGGCGGCACCCCGCTCCAACACCGCAGCCCGCAGCGGTTCCAGGTGGGTGCTGCCACAGGCCTGGTTGATGCGGCTGCCGTCGGGGCTGCCGTGCAACACGGTGAGCTCGGCCCCCAACTGGCGGAACAGCTCCTCGCCACAGCTGGTGGCTGAACCCCAGCAGAGGTCGAGCACCAATTTGACGCCATCGAGGCGGGCCCCCTGGACACTGTCCAGCAGCGACTGGCGATAGTCGGCCAGCAAATCGGCGCGCTCGTACCAGCGGCCATCGCCGGCAAGCTGTTGCGGCACCTGGGCGCCACTGCCCTGCAGACCGGCCTCGATCGCCGCTTGCTGGGCCTTGGCCAGCTTGGCGCCGCAGGCCCCAAAAGCCTTGATGCCGTTGTCGCCGGGAGGGTTGTGGCTGGCCGAGACCATCAGGCCGCCACTGGCCCCGAGCCGCCGGATGGCACCCGGCACCGCCGGGGTGGGGCAGAGACCCAGGTCGAAAACCTCGCGGCCAGCGGCGGTGAGACCGGCCGCCAGGGCCGCCACCAACATCGGGCCGCTGGCACGGGAATCGCGGCCGATCACCACCGGCCCGCCAGCGCCAAAAACCTGGCCGCTCCAGTAACCCAATTGCAGGGCCAGCAGGGGCGTGATCAGCTCCCCCACCCGGCCGCGGATGCCATCGGTGCCGAAGTGGGCCTGGCCAGGCGCCAGCGGTTGGCCGATCGGGAAGCGGGCCCAGTCCGCCATGCGCCGCAATGCCTGATGAAGACGCTCAGGTTATCGACGTGCCTCAAACTTGCCCCTCATCGCCAGCGGCGCGGCCACCAGGCCCAGCAGAGCAGCTCCCACACCCCCCACAACAGCAGCGCTCCCACCAGCCAACCGGGCAGCAACACCACCGGGCCATAGGGCCGCAACAGCATCACCATGGCGCCCAGGGCCAGCACCGCCAGGGCGCGTCGGCGCTGCTGCCAGCCCGGCAAACTGCTCAGCCAGGGGGGCAGTTGGGGCAATTTGGACAGCAGCCAGGGGGGCAGAGGCGACATCTGGGGAGGAGGAGGTTAGGTCAGGTCGATGAGAACTGGAGCCCGCTCAGAATCTCTCCAGAATGCTGCCCTGTGCCAGGGGCGGCGGGCCGCCAGTAGCCGTGATCCGCTTGCCATTGATCCTGGCTGGAACCTGCCTGGGCACCGGCCTGGCGCTGCTAGGGGGCCGATATCTGCTGCGGCAACTACCCCAGCCGGATCCGCTGCTGGCCAGCCCCCAGCTGGAACTGCTGCTGCACCTGGCTCCCGATCCATCCCTGCGCCGCCAGGCGGCCCTGCTGCTGCTGGGTAGGGCCGGCGAGGATCCCCGCCGGCAACGGGCGCTGCTGGCGGGCCAGGGCTGGGGATTCGATCCCCTGGCGGCGGTGGTGCTCAAGCGCGATGCCCTGGCCGCCGCCAGCCTCGGCCAGGTGGACAGCGCCGAGCGGCTCTGGCAACAGCTGCTGCGGCGCTTTGCCAACCAGCCCGCCGCCGCCGATGGCCTCTATGCCCTCGGCAGCCAGCAGCCGGCCCTGCGCCAACAACTGCTCCGCCGATTTGCCGCCCATCCGGCCGCCCTGGCGGCGGCGGTGGAGGCCGGCGATGCGGTGCACCTGGCCCGCTGGGGGGTGCGCTGGCCAGGCGCCCGCAGCCTGCTGCAGCGCAACTGCGAGCGGCGGGGCCCGATACCAACAGCGGCGGAGCGCGATCAACTGGCTAGCGGCCTGGCCCAACTGGGGGATGTCGAGGCCGCCCAGCGCTGCCTGCGGGGCCGGGCGGCCTCACCCGCCGGCCAACTGGCCATCGCCCAGGCCCTGGTCAAGGGCGACTCGAGCGAAACCCAGCGGGGGGAGATCCTGCTGCTCCAGCTGGCCCAGCGCCAACCGACCACCCCCTTGGGCCGCGAGGCGGCAAGACTTTTGTGCGAAGGGCGCGGGCCCGTCAATCTCCAACTGGTGCGGCAACTGCCGGCCTCGCTGCGGGCCGGTGGCGCGGTGCAGGCTCGCCTGGCCCTGGAACCAGGGCTGGCCGGCCAAAGGGCCGCGGCCCTGGGGGTGTTGCGGCGTTGGCCGGCGGAGCCGGCGGCCTGGCAACTGCAGTGGGAACTGGCCCGAGCGGCGCTGCTGGCCCAGCGTTGGCGGGATGCCGAAACCCTGCTGGCCCCCGAGCTCAGCCGGTCCCTGCCCGGCGCCCTGGCGGCCAGGCAGCTGTTCTGGCTTGGCTTCAGCCAGGGGCAACTGGGCCAGCAGCAGGCCGCCCGCCGCAGCTGGCAAGCGGTGCTGAGCCAACACCCCTGGGGCTATTACGGCTGGCGAGCGGCCCTGCGCCTGGGCAAAGGGGAGCTGGCGCTGACGCCGGCGGCGGATCGCCCCCTGCCCCGACCCCAGTGGCGCCCCCTGAACAGCGGCCAGCACAGCGACCAGCTGGCCGTGGATCGCCTCTGGCGGCTGGATCAACCGCTGGAGGCCTGGGAGCAATGGCGGCTCCAGAGCGGCGGCAAGGCCCCAGAAACGCCGCGGCAATTGATCGTGGAGGGGCGGCTGCGCCGCGGCGTGGGCGACCACTGGATCGGTCTGGGGCAATTGGAGCAGGCGGAACTGCGCCTGCCACCGGGAGACTGCCAGCTCACGGCCGCCCTGCAGGCCAGCCTGGCCGCGGTGCCAATGGCCGCCAGCCTGGAACGGGCCGGCCGGGGGGCGGGCCTGGCCCCCTCGCTGCTGGCGGCGGTGGCCCGGCAGGAATCGCGCTTCAGTGCCGCCGTGCACTCCCCGGCTGGGGCCGTTGGACTGCTGCAGCTGATGCCCGAAACCGCAGCGGAACTGGCCGGCCGGCCCCTGGCACACCATGAGCTGGAGGATCCAGAGCGCAACGCCAGCCTGGGGGCCAGCTACCTGAGCCAACTGCTGCGCCAGTGGCGGGGCAACCCGCTGCTGGCGGTGGCCAGTTACAACGCCGGCCCCGGGGCGGTGGCCGGCTGGCGGCAGCCCAACCCCCAGCGCTGGCCGGAACTGTGGGTGGAAGCGATCCCCTATCCAGAAACGCGGCTCTACGTGAAAAAGGTGCTGGGCAACCTCTGGAGCCTGCAGTTGGCGCGACAGCCCCACTGCTGAGGCCTTTTCCCCACTGCTGATTCCCCACTGCTGAAAAGCCCGGCTGATACGGCTTAAGCAGCCAGCCAGCGACCGACGCTGGCGCTGATCAGCACCAGGGCGGAGAAAGCCACCAGCTGCTTTAACGGTGGTGGACTGATACGGATGCGAGCCAGATCCAACCGCGCCAACAAAACGGCACTGGCCAGAATCAGCACGTTGGAGAGCACCTTGAGGTGCAGCAGATAGAGGCCCCCCAGGGTGACGAGCAGCAGGGTGATCACCAAGCTCATCACCCTGCTGGTGGCCATCACGATCGAGATTCGGCGCAGCAGGATGTCGGGCATGGTGCACACCATCACCACCAGCAGGGCGTGCAGACAGTCGAGCGACCAGAGCAGCGAGGGCAGGTTGGCCAGGGGGCGGCTGGGGAGCAGCTCCGGGGTGCTCCAGTGCAGCCCCTCATAGAGGGATACCGCCACCAGCACCAGCAGGAAGGGCGCCCGCAGCGGCAGGCTGAGCAGACGAATCAGGCGCCTCATGCCGCCTCCAGCTCCAGAGAAATGGCGTCCAGGGGACAGCTGGGGATGCACTGCTCGCATACCAGGCAGCGCTGTGCGTCGAACTGCAGCAGCCCCAGGGGTAGGTCAAACCGTAGGGCGCCGCTGGGGCAAACACTGGAACAGATGCCGCAATCGACGCAGGCACGGGGATCGATGTGAATTTGGCCAGGGGCGCGGTTGAGCTGCAGCCCCCGAGATTCCAGCCATTCCTCGGCGGCCTGCAGCTCATCGATGTCGCCCGATAGCTCCACCACCATCGTGCCGCTCTGGTTGGGAGCGATCTGGGCCCGCAGGATCTTGGCGGCGATGTCGAAATCCACCGCCAGCCGATAGGTGATCGGCTCGTGGACCGCCTCGCGGGGGAAATGCAGAGTGAGCCGACGCTTCATGGGTCCCCCCGGCTGCCCCGTCTGGCGCCCATGGCGCCGATCGCAGACGCTAGCAAGGGTTGCCAGAGTGCCCACCTCGCCGCCAACCCGCCATGGCCCCCCAGCCGGAGTCCCCTACCACCAGCGGCCGCGAACGCTGGATCCTGCTGGTGCTGGCGACGCTGCTGGCGGTGACGCTGCTGTGGCTGCGGGGGGGCCTGCATCCCCAGGCGCCGCTGGAAAAGCTGGCCCGCCAGTCGCTGGACCTGCCGGTCGCCCTGGCCAATGGCCGGCCCACCATCGTGGAGTTCTACGCCGATTGGTGCCAGGCCTGCCAAGCGATGGCACCGGCGATGGACACCCTGGCTGAGCGCCGCCAGGGCCAACTGAACGTGGTGCTGCTGAACGTGGACAACCCCCGCTGGCAGGCGGAGATCGAGCGCTTCCAGGTGAATGGCATCCCCCAGTTGGATCTGTTCAGTGCCAGCGGCCAGCAGGTGGGTCGGGCGATCGGTGCCCGCAGCGCCACCGAGCTGGCCGCCATCAGCGATGCCCTGCTGGCCGGCTCACCGCTACCCAAGCTGGCGGGGGTGGGCGAGCTGAGTCCCCTAACCCCGGCCATCGCCGAGCAGAGCGGGGGAGATGCTGACATCACCGCCCCCAGGCCTGGAACCGGAGCTGGCCCCCGCAGCCATGGTTGACGGCTGCAATCAGCAGACAAGCCAAGGGCCGCCAGTTGGCGAATGCTCTTCCGGGCAAGGCATGACCAGAAACCAGTAGAGCTCTTGCCTGGCGGGCTTCCATGTAGCAGCGCTGCTGCCAGGCGAACCACTGAATGGCGAGCTGCTGACTGGCTGGCCTAGATGTAGCTATCAGTGTTTACCGCCCCTGGCCGGAACCGATGGACCCTCGCTTCCGGGTTGACCTGATCGCCGCCACCCCCCACCCCCAGCAGTGCATCTACGCGGCGATGCACCAGGACTACAGCGAGGGCTACGTGGTGGACGACCGCGCCAACTGGCCCGAGGAAAGCCGCGCCGGCGAGATCTGCGTCAAGCGACTACTTGCCGGCGAGAGGGGCCACTACGGGCCTCTGGAACACGGCCAGATCGTGCTCAATGTGGGTTGGTTTCCCCATTCCGTTATGCAGCAGGCCCG
>CANHSW010000048.1 GCA_947463165.1 Cyanobacteriota bacterium | reverse complement strand
GAGGCGCCGATTCCAGCCTTACCCCCCATTGACGTTGTCAAGCAGGAGGTGAGCCGCAAGCTGGCCAATGGCTATCAATTGCGGCTGATTCCCACCCCCACCCCCCGCTGGCCGGGAGCCCTGGTGGCCTTCGAGGAACGCACTGGGCTGTTACTGAGTGGCAAGTTCTTCGCGGCCCATCTCTGCACCGAAAGCTGGGCAGAAGCCAACCGCAGCAGCACAGAAGAAGATCGCCGCTATTTCTACGACTGCCTGATGGCGCCGATGGCCCGCCAGGTGGAGAGCGTTGTAGAACGGCTGGAGGAGTTAGATATTCGCTGCATAGCGCCGGGCCATGGCCCGGCGATTGCCGAAAGCTGGCGCAGCCTGTTGGTGGATTACCGCCGCTGGGGCGAACCCCAAGAGCGCTCCCGCCTCGCCGTAGCTCTGCTCTATGCCAGCGCCTACGGCAACACCGCCGCCATCGCCGACGCGTTGGCCCAAGGCGTGGCCCGCACCGGCGTGCGGGTGGAGAGTATCAACTGCGAATTTGCCCCGCCTGATCAACTGATCGAGGCCATCAGCCGCTGTGATGCGCTGCTGATTGGCTCTCCCACACTCGGTGGCCATGCCCCCACCCCGATCGTGTCGGCCCTGGGCACGGTGTTGGCCGAAGCCGATCGAGCCAAGCCGGTGGGCGTCTTTGGCAGCTTTGGCTGGAGCGGCGAAGCGCTGGATCTACTGGAGAGCAAACTGCGCGACGGCGGTTTTCGCTTCGCCTTCGAGCCGATCCGGGTGAAGTTCAGTCCCGATGCCGCCACCATCAAGGCGATCGAAGAAACCGGCACCGGTCTTGGTCGTCAACTGCTTAGCGACCAGCGCAGCAACCAGCGGCGCGCCAGCATCGGCGGCCTTAACGAGAGCCGCAGCAACCCAGCCGTCCTGGCCCTGGGCCGGGTGGTGGGCTCCCTCTGCGTGCTCACCACCGAACGCGGCGAGGGGCAGGGCCGGCTCAGCGGCGCCATGGTGGCCAGCTGGGTAAGCCAGGCCAGCTTCACGCCGCCGGGCTTCACCGTGGCGGTGGCCAAGGACAGGGCGGTGGAAAGTCTGCTGCACGTCGGTGACACCTTCCTGCTCAATGTGCTCGCCGAGGGCCGCGATAGCGGACCGATGAAGCAGTTCCTCAAGCCATTTGCCCCCGGCGCCGATCGCTTTGCCGGCTTGGAGTTGCTGCGCAGCCCTGCGGGCCAGCCAATCCTGCCCGAGGCCCTGGCCTGGCTGGAAGCGAGGGTAAATCAGCGGATGGAATGCGGCGATCACTGGCTGATCTATGCCCAGGTAAACCATGGCGGACTACTAGATGCACTGGGCACCACCGCCGTTCACCAACGTCGCAACGGCAGCAACTATTGAGCTAAACATTGATATAAAAACTGAAACTATTTCGCTGTAAATAGCGAGACCATTTTGAGCAAGACATCGAGACTGCCTCGAGTAAAACACTGAGACAATTTCAAGCAACATACCAAGACCATTCCGAGCTGTATATCGAGGCTATTTCCAGCTATATATCGAGTCTATTTCGAGGCAAACATCGAGACTATTCCAAGTTAAATAACGAAACCACCCTCCTGGCTGCAGATCAGCATCCGTTACTTGACCTGAATATCCCATGGTATAAATCCAGCAGATTGCGACCAATCTGAGCCTATTCAGCCAGCTGCTTGCCAGCCGCTTACCAGACTCGATCATTCAGCCTCGGTATCCCACAATGGCATTTCAAGGGATTACAGACAAATACCGAGCCTATTCGGCCAGCCGCCAATCGACCTCAATAACCAATCTCAAAAATCCCACAGCAGTGATTCCAGGAATCAAGGCCAAGCTCAGGCTATTCGCATACCGCTGACCAGCCTAGACAACCCATCTTTAACACCAATTTCAATGCTCGATAGTAGCGATTGAGTAAATTACAGCCACTAGCAACTGTGCGGGCAATCACTGGCCAGCCTCCACGACCCAACCTCAGCACTCCACAACTAAGATTTAATAAATCAGCACCAATCCCAAGCCATTTGTTCAGCCGCCGATCAGGCTCTATGGCAATCGCCCAATATCCCTTAGCGTCAATCAAAGCGGTTACAGCTCGCCAGAGCCTAATCAGCCAAGCATTCATGCCTTTAATTGCTACCGGCGACTGAATTGCCGCCGACGCTTGAATAGCCACAGGCAATTAAAAATCTGCCAGGAATAAAATTATCAGCATGATTTAAACATTTACCAGCATAATTCAACAAATTACCAGAAAGTCAGCATAGATATTAGCGCATCTAAATAGGCATTCGCACTTGAATATAGCTTGCACATTAGTGATGCTAAGGCTGAATATCAGGCAGCCTGAGGCGGCGGGGTGGGATCACCGCCGAGCTGAAATGGGATCACCACCGTGGCCCAATGATCGGGGCGTTGGGGACGCTGACGCTTGGGCCGTCTCATGCCAAAGGGGACCCGCACCAGGTTGGTGAGTTCAGACTTGGGGTGCTCTGGCATCCAGATGAGGCTCGCAGTCACTCGGGTCAATTCTGAACCACTGGCTTCTGGCTTGGATCCGGCGGTGGCCGCACTGGCACCTGGCTGGCCGGTGCCTGGGCCGCCCCCTGAACCGCTTGGATGGTTGCCGCTCATGGTTCCCCGGTGAATGAATGGCCCGACCTGCTGCAGAGTGCGGCAGATTCACAGACTGACAAATCGATCTAGACAATAGATCATTATCTGCATTTCAGCCCCCAAGGTGACCAGGAAATGCCGCAGATACGATCCAAATCGGCGGTTGTGTTGTCCTTGAAACCCTTTGGGCAGCGGAGGTTAGGGCGCGTGACCAGCAGATTTTGCCTCTGATCGCTGGACGCTGGCCTGCTGGGCGCTTGAGGGTTAGGGGCTTGATCACCGGGAGCTGATGGACGGGAGTTGATGGCTGGGGCTTGATAATCAGCCTTCCCATCTGATCGCCAGGCGCTCTCTAGCTGAGCTTCTTAATGACTGGCGGTTGATGGCTGGGCACTTGAGAATCAGCCTTCCCGTCTAATCGCTAAGCGCTTGATGACTGATGGCTTGAGGGTTGGGGCCCCACTGGCTTTAGCCAATGGAGCTAACCAGCCTCTGTCCCTGGCAGCTATTTCGTCGGCGCAACTCCGCCGCCAGCGAGATCTGGGCTGCGGCAGGCTCTTGCCCTGGACAGGCTCTTACGTGGAGCAAGAACTAGACCAGTTAAATGCTTTACTCAGCAAAGCAACGGAATTAACATTCACAGATTTATAGCAGTTTCTCCCGCTCGGCAGTGTGTTCTCCTATACAAAAGCTCCCTACGCATAGGGTCCCTGATTTGATGCCCCTGGGTGGAGGAACCCGTGGCATAGCCCCCCTGAGTGGGCTGCCCCCTAGGTGGATAGCCCCTGGCTGGAAGACCCCACTGGATGAGGGCCTAGTGGGCAAGGGGGCCCGGCTAGCGGCGATCTATTGGATTAAGTGGACGGGGAGGCAAGGCTGCTGGCCAGCTCCTCCACCGAGGCACAGGTGCAGATCAAGTTGCGATCTCCGTAGGCGTTGTCGATGCGAGCCACGGCTGGCCAAAGCTTGTGGGATCTTTGGGCCTCGCCGGCAGGGAAAGCGGCTGCGGCGCGGCTGTAGGGGCGATCCCAGCACTCGGCCGTTACAGCGGCCAGGGTGTGGGGGGCCCGCTTGAGCGGATTATCAATAGGGTCACTCTGGCCCGCTTCTATGGCGGCGACCTCGGCGCGAATCGCCTTCATGGCCTGGCAGAAGCGCTGCAACTCCCCTAGCGACTCACTCTCGGTGGGCTCCACCATCACCGTGCCAGCCACGGGCCAGCTCACGGTGGGGGCATGGAAGCCGTAATCCATCAACCGCTTGGCCAGATCCTCCACCTCCAATCCAGCACTGCGCTTGATCGGCCGCAGATCGAAGATGCACTCGTGGGCCACCCGGCCGGTGGCGCCGCGGTAGAGCACGGGGAAGGCTTCATCCAGTTGCTCCGCCATCCAGTTGGCCGCCAGCAGGGCCACGGAGCTGGCCTGGCGCAGGCCAGCTCCCCCCATCATGCGGATGTACATCCAGCAGATCGGCAGGATCGAGGCGCTGCCCCAGGGGGCGGCACTCACCGGCCCAATGGCCTGGGCGCCTCCACAGCTGGAGTCCAGGGGATGGCCCGGCAGGAAGGGCCGCAAATGGTCGGCCACGGCAATCGGCCCGACCCCCGGGCCACCGCCGCCATGGGGAATGCAGAAGGTTTTGTGCAGATTCAGGTGACAGACATCTGCGCCATAACGGCCTGGCTGACATAGCCCCACCTGGGCATTGAGGTTGGCCCCATCGAGGTAAACCTGACCGCCGTGGCGATGCACCAGGGCGCAGATCTCGACGATGGCAGTTTCAAATACCCCATGGGTGGAGGGGTAGGTGACCATCAGGGCAGCCAGATCGTCGGCGTGCAGAGCCGCCTTGGCAGCCAGGTCGGCTAGATCGATATTGCCCTGGTGATCGCAGGCCACCGGCACCACCTGCAGGCCTGCCATCACAGCGCTGGCGGGGTTGGTGCCGTGGGCGCTGGTGGGAATCAGGCACACCCGGCGATGGCCCTGGCCGCGGCTTTTGTGGTAAGCACTAATTACCAAAAGGCCGGCGTATTCCCCTTGGGAACCGGCATTGGGCTGCAGGGATACGCCGGCAAAGCCGGTGATCGCCGCCAGCCAGTTTTCTAGATCGCTGATCAGGCGTCGATAGCCTGCGCTCTGGGCAGCTGGGGCGAAGGGATGCAGTGCCGCGAAGGCCGGCCAGCTCACCGGGGCCAACTCCACGGCGGCGTTGAGCTTCATGGTGCAACTGCCGAGGGGAATCATCCCATGCACCAAGGAAAAATCTCTACTTACCAGTCGCTGGATATAGCGCATTAGTTCAGACTCGCTGCGATAGCGGTGGAACACCTCCTGCCGCAGCCAGCCGTCCTGGCGCAGCTGTATGGCGTTCTGCCACAGCTGGCGCTCGGGGGCCTCCAGGGCGGAGGCCGCCGCCAGCTCGGCATCCACCTGGCTCAGTAGCCGGGCGGCCAGGCCAGCCCCCTGGCCAGGGCCAGGTTCGGCCAGGGCCAGCAGCAAGCGATCCAGTTCCGCCGCGTCGCTCAATTCATCGAGGCTGATGCCAAAGCCAGCAGCATCGGCGCGCAGATTGAAGCCAGCCGCCGCCGCTCGCGCCAAGATCGCCGCCGCCTGCGGCGTCTCGACGCTGAGGGTGTCAAAGCCAGGCCCGGGCAGGGGAGCCAGACCCAACTCCAGCAGCCCCTTAGCCAGGGCCGCCCGCAGCCGCAGGATGCGGCGAGCGATGGCCGCCAGACCATCGGGGCCGTGGTGCACCGCATAGAAGCCGGCCATTACAGCTAGCAGCACCTGGGCGGTGCAGATATTGCTGGTGGCCTTGTCCCGGCGGATGTGCTGTTCGCGGGTCTGCAGTGCCAGGCGCAGGGCCGGCCTGCCCTCGCCATCTAGGGATTGGCCCACCAGGCGACCGGGGATTTGGCGCTTATGGGCCTCGGTGGTGGCGAAGAAAGCGGCATGGGGGCCGCCAAAGCCGATCGGAATGCCGAAGCGTTGGCTGCTGCCCACGGCGATCTCCACGCCGAGCTGGGCCACCGGGGCCATCAGCACCTGGGCCATTGGATCAACGGCGGCCGTGACCATGACGCCCGCAGCGCGGGCGGCGGCGATCAGGGCCGCCGGGTTCCACAGCCGGCCACTGGCCCCCGGCAGCTGCAGCAGCAGGCCAAAAACGCCGGCAAACGGATCGGCATCGCCGGGCGCGGCGGTTTCAATGGCGGCCAGCAATGCCGCTGGATCCACGCTCTCCAAGACGATGCCCAGGGGCTCGGCCCTGGTGAGCAGAACGGCCAGGGTTTGGGGGAAGAGGTCGGCATCCACCAGGAAGCGCCGGGCCTGGGGCTGGCGGCAGGCGCTGAAACTGAGGCCCATCGCCTCGGCCGCCGCCGTGCCCTCATCGAGCAGGGAGGCATTGGCAATCGGCAGCCCCGTGAGCTCGGCGATCAGGGTTTGGAAGTTGAGCAAGGCCTCCAGTCGCCCCTGGGCAATCTCCGCTTGGTAGGGGGTGTAGGCGGTGTACCAGGCTGGGTTTTCGAACACGTGGCGCTGCAACAGCGCCGGCGTCACCGTGGCGGCATAGCCCAAGCCAATCAGGCTGCGGCAGGTTTGGTTGGCGGCGGCGATCTGGGCCAGTTCCGCCAGGGCTTGGGCCTCATCGCAGCCCTGGGGCAGTCCCTGGCCAGCTAATTCCGGCGGCAGCAAGATGTCTGGCGGCACCACCTCGGCCACAAAGCTCTCCAGATCGCCGCAGCCCAGTTCGGCCAGCATCTGGGCCTGCTCCGCTGCCGAGGGGCCGATGTGGCGAGCTACGAAGGGGCTCTGGCCCGGTCCGCTGGCAGATGCCGGAGCAATGGCGGTAGCTCCAGACATGGTGGCGGTCACGGCCCAAGCGGCGAAGGTGGGCGGATCCTAGGAACCACTACTTACGGCGGTTCTGCGGGCGGCGATTCCAGCGGCGGCGAGTCTGCGGGCAGCGATTCCTGACCCACAGCGGCCAACCAAATTTCCCAGCTCACCAGGCTGCCCAGCTCAGTGGCCTTGCACCTGGGCGCCGTAGCTGGTGGCATCCAGCAGTGAGTCCAGCTCGGCGGGGTCGCCAGGGGAGATCACCAACAGCCAGCCCTCGCCATAGGGGTCGCTCTGGAGGGTCTCCGGGCTGTCGAAGAGCAGCTCGTTGCGCGCCACTACCACTCCAGTCACTGGAGCGATCAGCTCTTCCACCGCCTTCACCGATTCGACGCTGCCAAAGCTCTGGCCCTTGGTGAGCTCAGCGCCCACCGCTGGCAACTCCACGAACACGATGTCGCCGAGCTGATCGATCGCGAAGGCACTTAATCCCAAATGCCAGCGATCGCCCGCGTCGTCGCCCCCGCCAGCAGTCGAGCCAGCAGGGACAGCGCGCAGGTATTCGTGGCTGTCCGCGTAGCGGCAATCGTCGGGGAAGCGGAGAGCCATCGGAGCGGCAGTCAGCGGAAATTGTTCTCGATAGTTTGTCGGAACGAGCCTTGATCGAGCCCCGCCTGGGCCAGGGCCACCAGGGCCCGCTGCAGGGCGATCTGGCCATGGGCCCGATGGGTGCCGCCCTGGGCGTAGAGCACATAGGGTTCGCGCAGGGGGCCATCGGCGGAAAACTCGCTGGTGCTGCCATCGATGAAGGTGCCACCGGCCATCACCAATTCGCTGGCATAGCCGGGCATTGGTGCCGGCACTGGATCGAGATAGGAGCCCACCGGTGAGGCGGCCTGAAAGGCGCGGCAGACGGCAATCAAAGCCTGCTTTGAGCCGAGCTTCACCGCTTGGATCAGATCACTGCGAGCAGCTCCGGCTTGGGGATG
This sequence comes from Cyanobacteriota bacterium, assembly GCA_947463165.1. GTDB lineage: Bacteria > Cyanobacteriota > Cyanobacteriia > PCC-6307 > Cyanobiaceae > UBA5018. Next base: position 2,663 of record CANHSW010000048.1, on the reverse strand, counting down.
CACCGGGAAGCCCAGATCGGCGAACACCGCGGCCACCAACTCGGCGCAAATCAGCGCTTCCGCCACCATCTGGGGAGCGAGAAATAGCCCCTGGAAGAGCAGGCGGTTTAGATCGAAACTGGTGCCCCCATCACTGCCAATCCCCGGGGCGGTGAGGCGGCAACAGGCCCGCTCCACCAACTCGGCCCGGCCGGCCACATAGCCGCCGGTGGTGGCCAAGGTGCCACCCAGATTTTTGATCAAGGAGCCCGCGATCAGATCAACCCCCACGGCAGGGGGCTCCAAATCCTCCACCAATTCCCCATAGCAGTTGTCCACGAACACCAGACAGCCGGGCTGAATCGCCTTCACCCGCTCCACCAGGGCACCGATCTCGGCCACCTTCAGCGAGGGCCGCCAGCTATAGCCACAGCTGCGCTGGATCAGCACCATCCGGGTGGGCGGGGCGAGGGCATCTTCCAGCCGCTGCACATCCACCTGGCCGGCGGCATTCAGCGCCAGCTCGTCGTAGCGGATGCCGAATTCCAGCAGCGAGCCCTGGCCCTGGCCGCGGATGCCGATCACCTCCTCCAGGGTGTCGTAGGGGCGGCCGGTGAGGGCCAGCAGGCGATCTCCTGGTCGCAGCACGCCAAACAGGGCGGCGGCAATGGCATGGGTGCCGCTCACAAATTGCAAGCGCACGGCAGCCGCCTCCGCCTGCAGCACCCGGGCGACCACCCGATCGAGCACCTCACGACCCAGATCGCCGTGGCCATAGCCACTCACTGAGGCGAAGTGGTGAACCCCCAGCCGCTCGGCCGCGAAGGCATCGAGCACCCGCTGAAGCCTTGGGGTGACGGCCTCGGTGTGCCGCGCCGCCAGGGGGGCGATGCGGGCTTGGGCGGCCGCCAGCCGCTCGGCCGCCCAGGCTGATTCGGCAGCCGGGGCTGCTTCCACCGCCCGGGCGGTGGGGTCGGCGGAAGGGTTCATGGGCTGACGCCTAAATTCCTCTTCTACCGGAGAGCACCTTGGGTCACAGCTCACTTCCGCCTGGGGTGTCGTCGGCCAACATCCTGCGGGTGCAACGCCCGGGCCCAGCTGGCTCGCCTCAAGACGCTTACTCAGCAGATGCTGCTGCTGCTGACGCCGCTGCCTCGGACGCCTGGATGGCCGACAGCCCCAGCGCCCGGCAGCAAGCCCGCACTCGAGAGGCGGTAGCCATGAGGCGCGAGCCCCTGCCCCCGAAGCAGCGCCGTTACAAGTTCGGCACCACCAGCTTCATGCTGATCATGCACGTGGGTGCGGTGTTCGCCCTTTTGCCGCGCTTTTGGAGCTGGCAAGCGCTTGTGGCCATGGCGATTCTCTATTGGACCACCGTGCTCGGCGTCACCCTGGGCCTGCATCGAATGCTTGCCCACCGCAGCTTTTTGGCACCCCGCTGGCTGGAGCGGTTGCTGGTGCTGATGGGCGCCCTGGCCTGCCAGAGCGGACCGATCGAGTGGGTGGGGCTGCATCGCCACCACCACCGCTATTCCGATCAGCCCAACGATCACCACGACGCCGCCCGCGGCCTCTGGTGGGCCCACAGCGCCTGGATGCTGCATGAGATTCCGGCCCTGGCCCACGTGCCACGGCTCACCGGCGATCTGCAGCGCGATCCCTTTTACCGCTGGCTAGATCGCTGGTTCCTGCTGCTGCAGTGGCCCCTGGGCGCTTGTCTGTATGCCTATGGCCAGCTAGCTGATGTCCATGGCGGTGGCCTGGGGCTGGTGTTGTGGGCCATTCCCCTGCGCCTGGTGGTCGTGTATCACGTCACTTGGTTGGTGAATTCGGCCACCCACGCCTGGGGCTACCGCAACTTCGACAGCCCCGACCTTTCCCGCAATTGTTGGTGGGTGGCCATCCTCAGTTTTGGCGAGGGCTGGCATAACAACCACCACGCCTATCCCTCCAGCGCCCGGCACGGGCTGCGCTGGTTCGAGCTGGACATCACCTGGCAGCACGTGCGCCTGCTGCGGGCCCTGGGCTGGGTGCGACGGGTGCGCGAAGCCCGCTACCCGGCCTAAAGCCGCCCCCCAACCGCGCCCGCATGGCGCATTTACAATTAATGCATTGCTATTGGGCGCCTTTAAATGGCGCCCATTTCTATTCTGAATGTTGCGACCCTCAATGCTGCGGAACTCAATGTTACGAGCCTGAATATTGCTGGGCTGAATTCGCTTTGAGCGATTGGCGGCGCAGCAATTCCAGCAGACCATTGGCCTCCAGGGCCTGGTCGCCGATCGCCAGGGCCCTGGCGGTGGCAACCAGATCGGGCAGCTCCGCCTCCAACTCGGCGGCGGCGTAGTCCCGCAGGCCGGCCATCACCTCGGCGAAGCGTTCCTGCCGCTGGCGCCGACTGGCCGGGTAGGCCGCCAGCAGCGCTTCTCGGCAGAGGCGCCAGGGCTTGCCAGCGGTGAACAGCAGGGCCAGGGCGGCGCTGAGATCGGCGGCCTCCGCCTCGGCGATGCGCAGGTCGAAGGGGGCTGGCGGCAGCCGCATGCCCACGAACACCTCCAGCAGCTCGCCCGGCCCCAGCACCGGCTCCCCCTCCCCCTGCACCGCCAGGGCGGAGGACTCCAGCGCCGCCAGCAGTTCAAGCTGGCCCTGCAGTTGCCGCCGCAGCCGCTCGGAGAGACCCGCAG
>CANHSW010000047.1 GCA_947463165.1 Cyanobacteriota bacterium | reverse complement strand
CCAATCAATATCGAAATGGCGCCGGTGGCAATCGCCACCCAACGGCCCCGGGGGTTGGACTTTCCTGGTTCAGTCATGGAGAGATGCTTGCACCAATTGCGCCAAATGCGCCAGATGATCGGGGCCGGTGTGGGGGTTGCCCAGCACCGCTTTGAGGTGATGGCGGCCGGCGTAGAGCGGCCGCGAGAGCATCAAGCCCTCCGCCAGCAATCGCTGCCGGGTGGTCTGGCTCCACAGCTCGGCCTGCTCAACGCTGGCGGCGGCGGGAGTGAAGGCCAACATGTGCAAACTGCCGCCGCGCAATAGCAGCTTTTCATTGCCCGCCAACAGCTGCTGCAATTGGCGGCGGCGAGCGATGGCGCCATCCAACAACTGCTCAATTCCCTCCAGCCCCAGTTGGCGCAGGCCCAGCCACAGCTTGAGCACCTCCCCTGGCCTGCTGCCCTGCAGGCCGCACTCGCCGCCGTGGCCGCCGCCCCAGCTCGGTTCCATATAGGGCAAACCGGTGCCAAAGGCCGCCCCCAGCTGCCGCGGTTCGGCCAGCAGCAGCAGCGAGGAGGTTTTGGTGATGCCCAGCAGCTTTTGGGGGTTGATCGTCACCGAATCGGCCAGCTCAATGCCCGCCACCCGCTGGCGATGGCCGGCAATCAAACCAAACACCGCTCCGATTGCCCCATCCACGTGCAGCCACACCCCCTGCTGCTTGCACAGGGCAGCCATGGCCGAAAGCGGATCCACAGCCCCGCGCACGGTGGTGCCGGCCGTGGCCACCACGGCGATCACCGGGATGCCCAGGCGCCGCTGCTGGGCCAGCAGCTCGGCCAGGGCCTCCACATCCAGACAGCCGCCAGCATCCACCGGAATAGGCAGCAGGGCCGTGGCCGGCAGCCCCATCACCGCCATCGCCTTATTCAGCGACACGTGGGCGTCGGCGCTGGCCAGCACCACCGCATCTGGGCAGCAGGCCAAACCAGCGGCGCGCCGGGCGGTTACCAGGGCCATCAGGTTGGACAGAGTGCCGCCGCTGGCGGCTACACCGCCACTGCCAGCAGGCATGCCCAGCCGCTGGGCCAGCCAGGTGCATACCTGCCGCTCCAGCTGGCTGAGGCTGGGGGAGAGCTCCTCTGAGAGCAGGTTGTTGTTGAGGCCGGCACAGACCAATTCCGCCGCGATCGAAGCGGCCAGCGGCGGTGGATCCAGGTGGGCCAGGGCGCCTGGATGGTTGGGGTTGTAGGCCCCGTCCATCACCCGCTGCAGATCGGCCAGTAGCGCCGCCGGGCCCAAACCTGCCCAGTCCAACTCCAGCTGGGCCGGTGCCGCCGCTGCGGCCAGGGCAGCAAAGGCGGGCAGGGGTGAGCGCAGGGCGGCACTGCCCAGCCACTCGGCCAACTGCTGACTGACCTGCTCAAGAAAGTGCGCCAATACCGGATCAAATTGGTCCGGCGCCGGAAAGGCGGCCAGCAAATTGGCCCGCAGGGCAGATGGCGCAGGTACCAACGGCGAAGGCTCGGCAATTTGCATTCTCGCCTGCGGGGCTGGGTTAGAAGCGAGGCTGGTCTAGAAGCGTGGCTGGACGACAAAAGCAGCGATGGCCCCCCAGGAGAGCTCGAATGCTGAGCGGCCATATCTACAGCCGTATCGCCAGCCAAATAGCCAGCTGGCCAGCAAAGCGGCGAGTCAACTAGCCAGCCAGCCCGATCACCAGTCACCTAGCCAGCTGGTCAACCAACCGCTCCACCAGCTGTATCGGCATTGGATGCAGCGGCTGTTGCGGCACTGCAACCGCATGGGCCACGACGGCGATATTCCCGTAGCGGCCGTGGTGCTCGATGCAAAAAACCGTTGCATTGGCTGGGGCAGCAACCGCCGTCACCAGGCCCAGGACCCCCTGGGCCATGCCGAGTTGATCGCGATCGGCCAGGCGGCGCGGTTGCTAGGGGATTGGCGGCTGAACCACTGCACCCTGGTGGTGACCCTGGAACCCTGCCCGATGTGTGCCGGGGCCCTGGTGCAGGCTCGGATGGGGCAGGTGGTGTTTGGCGCCCCGGATCCCAAACGCGGCGCCCTGGGGGGCTGCCTGGATCTGGCCGATCACCCCAGCGCCCATCACGTCATGGGCGTGATCGGCGGCATCGAGGCGGAAGCGGCCAGCCAGCAGTTGCGGCTTTGGTTTAAGCGGAGACGGGGACAGACCTGCTAGAAGCGGACTTGAAAGCAGGCAATTCGCCCTCGAATAGGTTGAGCAACAAATCAACGTTCTCCGGTTGGCTGTTGTAACCCATCAAGCCGATACGCCATACCTTGCCGGCCAAGCTACCCAGGCCACCACCCACTTCAATGCCGTGCTTATTGAGCAGGTGCAGGCTGAAGGCCTTGCCATCTACCCCCTCGGGGATGCGCACGGTGGTCAAGGTGGGCAGGCGCAGCTGTTCGGGCACATGCAACTCCAGGCCGAGAGACTCCAGGCCCGCCCATAGCCGCTCGGCATTGGCACGATGGCGCGCCCAGGAGGCCTCCAGCCCCTCTTCCGCCAGCAGGCGCAGGGCTTCTCGGATGCCGAAATTCATGTTCACCGGGGCGGTGTGGTGATACACCCGATCGCTGCCCCAGTACTTATTCAGCAGGGTGACATCTAGATACCAGTTGGGCACTTTGCCCTGGCGGGCCATCATTTTGGCCTCGGCCCGCGGACCCATCGAAAATGGGCCTAGGCCCGGCGGACAGCTGAGTGCTTTTTGGCTACAGCTATAGGCCAAATCAACCTTCCATTCATCCAAGTACAGCGGTACAGCCCCCAGGGAGGTGACGGTATCCAGCAGCAACAGGCAGTCGTAGCGGCGGCAAAGTTCGCCAATCCCCTGCATCGGCTGGCAGACACCGGTGGAGGTTTCGGCATGCACCATCGCCAAAATCGCTGGCCGATGGGTGGCCAGGGCCACCTCCAGCTCGTCGAGGGAGAAGGCCTCGCCCCAAGGGCGCTCAATGGTCACCACCTCGGCCCGGTAACGGCCGGCCATGTCGGCCAGGCGCAGGCCGAAATAGCCCTTCACCGCCACCAGCACCTTGTCGCCGGGCTCGATGGTGTTGGCCAGGGTGGCCTCCATGGCGGCACTGCCGGTGCCGCTCATCGGAATCGTGAGCCTGTTATCGGTTTGCCACACATAACGCAGCAGCTCCTGCACCTCGCCCATCAACTCCACATAGAGCGGATCAAGGTGCCCGATCGGCATCCGCGCCAGAGCTTCCAGCACGGTGGGATGGGCGTTGGAAGGGCCTGGACCGAGCAGCAGGCGGACGGGAGTTGCGATCGGATCCAGCCGCCGGCGATGCGAGCTGGAAACGGGGGGCAGCGGCTGGAGCTGGGTCAAGGAGATAGCTGGGGGTTGAATGGGAGCCTAAGGACTCGCGATTAGCGCCGCGGCCTCAGCGGGCCCTTACGTTCGAGGCGGCCAGTCCGCGGCAGAGGTGCTCGAAGGGCAAGCGCACGGCAGTGGTGTCGGTGATGTTCACCTTGGCCAGCTGCTCGCAAACCACCTCGGCCAACAGCGAGATGCTGCGCACGGTCGGACCGGTGGGCACCCCCAGACTCTTGTAGGTGTCGTCGAGGCCGTTGAGCACCCGCTCGTTGAGGATGGTGAAGTCGCCGGCGATCAGGGCGTAGCTGGCGTAGCGCAGGAAGTAATCCATGTCCCGCAGGCAGGCCGACAGCCGCCGGGTGGTGTAGGCGTTGCCACCCGGAAGGATCAGCTCGGGATCCTCCAACCACAGGCGTTGGGCGGCTTCGCGCACGATGTCGGCGGCCTGGGCATTGATCAGCTCCACGGCGGCCAAACGAATTTCGGCCTCCGAGAGATAGGTGGCGATGTTATCGATCGCATCCCGATCCAGATGGCGGCCCAACTGGTCGTAGCGGCCGATCAGACCGGTGATGGCATCGCGCATGGCTGGTGGGAGTGGCGCACCTGGTTTTGAAGCTAGCACTTGTGCAACGGCAGAACCCAGGCTGGGGCGGCGATCTGGCGAATTTGACAGAAACGGTTACGCAAGCGCTCCGGCCAGAGATGGGGAGCCCCAGGGACAGGGACAATTGGTTTTTGGTTACGGTTGATACAAAAGGGCTGGAGGTGGCTGTTTACTTTCCAAATCAACTGCCACGCTGGCGGGCCACCCAATTCAATTCATGGCGAAAACAGCCCAGGATGTCCTCCGTCAAATCAAAGACGAAGGAATTGAGCTGATCGACCTCAAGTTCATCGATCTCCACGGCAAGTGGCAGCACCTCACTGTCTGTAACGATCTGATCGACGAGGACGCCTTCTCTAGCGGCGTAGCCTTCGACGGCTCTTCTATCCGCGGCTGGAAGGCGATCAATGAATCGGACATGTGCATGGTGCCCGATCCGAACACAGCCTGGATTGATCCTTTTTACAGTCATAAAACCCTCAGCCTGATCTGCTCGATCCAGGAGCCCCGCAGCGGCCAGCCCTATGGCCGCTGCCCCCGGGCCCTGGCCCAGAAGGCCCTCGACTACCTGGCCTCCACCGGCATCGCCGACACCGCCTACTTCGGGCCAGAACCTGAATTCTTTATCTTCGACGACGTTCGCTATACCTCTAGTAACGGCACTAGTTTTTACAGTGTCGATTCCATCGAGGCCCCCTGGAACAATGCTCGCCTGGAGGAAGGCGGCAACCTGGCATACAAAATTCAGCTCAAGGAAGGCTATTTTCCCGTAGCTCCTAATGACACCCTTCAGGACATGCGCAGCGAAATGCTGTTGGTCATGGCCAGCCTCGGGGTGCCAATCGAGAAGCAACACCACGAAGTTGCCACCGCCCAACACGAGCTTGGCATGAAATTTGCCGAGCTAATCAGCGCGGCAGACAACGTGATGATCTACAAATATGTAGTGCGCAACATCGCCAAAAAATATGGCAAGTCTGCCACCTTCATGCCCAAGCCAATTTTTGGCGATAACGGCAGTGGCATGCACGTGCACCAGAGCCTCTGGAAGGGTGGTCAGCCGCTGTTCTTTGGCGAAGGCACCTACGCCAACCTCTCCCAAACCGCCCGCTGGTACATCGGTGGCCTGCTCAAGCACGCCCCCAGCTTCCTGGCCTTCACCAACCCCACCACCAACAGCTACAAGCGGCTGGTGCCTGGCTTTGAAGCGCCCGTGAACCTGGTGTACTCCCAGGGCAACCGCTCCGCCGCCGTGCGCATTCCGCTCACTGGCCCCAGTCCGAAGGCCAAGCGGCTCGAATTCCGCTCCGGCGATGCCCTCTCCAACCCATACCTGGGCTTTGCGGCGATGTTGATGGCCGGCTTGGACGGCATCAAAAACCAGATCGATCCGGGCGATGGCACCGATGTGGATCTATTTGAGCTCTCGGCAGAGGAACTGGCCCAGATCTCCACTGTGCCCGCCTCACTGAATGGCTCCCTGGAGGCTCTCGACGCCGACAAGGACTATCTGCTGGCTGGAGGAGTGTTCAGCGAAGATTTTATTAATAACTGGATCTCGATGAAGTACGAGGAAGTGCAGCAACTGCGCCAGCGCCCCCATCCCCATGAATTCGTGATGTACTACGACGCCTGATCTGCAGCAAATAGACGCCTGATCTCACGTCACCTGATCTGCAATAAATGGCCATTCCTTCGCCCTGGCGATCGGAATGGCCATTTTTTTCGCTTGTATTTAATTACTCAAAAAATTCATATGCCTTTAATTGGTCCAAATTAACCAATAATCCTTTGGCGTCGTAATTTAGGCGCCAAACTCCGAGGCGCGAATCTGGGCGATGGCACTGTCGTGCAGATGTTTGGCCCTGGCCTGGCGCAGGGCCCAGGCCCGCATTTGATGGCTGGCATCGCCTGCCGGATTTAGATCGTGGTGGCGGCTGATCTGGGCCAGGGAAGCTGCCCAAAGGCGATTTTGACGCTGGTGCTGCCTGGCCCAACTGGTGAACACGCGCTCGGGCCCGGCCTGGCGGGCGGCGTTGGCGGGCAGGGGGATCATGGTCATGGCGGCTTTCCTCATGGTCGTGGCAATTGGAGTCGGACGATTGGAGTCGGACGATGCATTCAGCCTCAACGCATTCTGCGCATTCGGCCTCGATGCATTTATCCTGACGCCCTTTGGTAGCCGTTGCTACCAAAAATGGGCGGTCGTGACATTTCTTTATCTGGGGCGGCCGGGTCGCAGCTGCTGGCCCGATCCGCTGGAATGGGTATGAATCATGAAGCCACCTCGGCCAGTCGCCATGCCCGATCAGCTCACCAAGCTGGCTTACCAGACACTCCAGCAGGGAAAAGGGCTGTTCGGTCTGGCCCATAAAGAGATGAGCAGCCGCCTGATGGGTCTGCTGGCTCCCGACGGCACCCCCAAGACCGTGCCTGTTGACCCCCAGCTGATGGGCCGCTTGAAAACCAGCATGGATGCTTTGGGTGAGCTGGATTGGCAGGAGGCCGAGCAGGGGCTCTATCCAGCTGCGCTGCTGTTCGATGCCCCCTGGCTGGACTGGGCCAGCCGCTATCCCCTGGTCTGGCTGGACATGCCCAGCACCTGGAACCGCCGCCAGCAGCGCAATGTGCGCGATTTACCCCAGGATGTGGAGCCGGCTGCCTACCCGGACTACTACCTGCAGAACTTCCATCACCAAACCGATGGCTACCTGAGTGATCACTCGGCCTCCCTCTACGACCTGCAGGTGGAATTGCTGTTCAACGGCAACGCCGATCCGATGCGCCGCCGCCTGCTGGCGCCGCTGCTGCGCGGCTTGCGCCAGTTTGCCGATCGCCCCGCCACCGGCATTCGAGTGCTGGATGTGGCCACCGGTACCGGTCGTACCATGCATCAAATCCGCAGTGCTCTGCCCAAGGCCCAGCTAGTGGGCGTCGATCTTTCCACCGCCTACCTGCGCCAGGCCAATCGCTGGCTGAACGATCTCTCGCCAGGGCTCTGCCAACTGGTACAGGCCAACGCCGAAAACATGCCCCTGGCCGACGACTCCTTCCAGGCGGTCAGCTGTGTGTTTCTGCTGCATGAGCTACCCGCAGCCGCCCGGCAGAACGTGATCAACGACTGCTGGCGAGTGCTGGAACCCGGTGGCGTGATCGTGTTGATCGACTCGATCCAATTGGCCGATTCACCCGAGTTCTCGCCGATCATGGAGAATTTTCGGCGGGTATTCCACGAACCCTATTACCGCGATTACATCTCTGATTCCATTGAAGGGCGGCTAAGTGAAGCGGGTTTCGAGGCGATCACCGCCGAAACCCACTTCATGGCCAGGGTTTGGTCGGCCCGCAAGCCGGCCTAACAGCTCTGGCCCCTAGGCCAGCTCGTCGCTATCCGCGGCCGGCAACAGCTGGCTGCGGGACTGATCCCTTTTCAACACGAGCAAGGAGAGGGGTGGTAGGCAGAGGTCCAGGGACTGCTCGTAGCCATGAATGCGCCAGGCATCGGTGAACTTGCCACCAAGGTTGCCTAAATTACTACCGCCATAGCGCTCGGCGTCGGTGTTGAACACCTCGCCGTAGAAGCCATCCATGGGTACGCCAACCCGGTAATGGGAATGACTTTGAGGGGTAAAGTTGGCCACCACCACCAGCCAGCTGCCGGTGGCACTTTCCCGGCGCATGAAACTGATCACCGAGTGACGGTTGTCACCACAATCAATCCACTGGAAACCATACTGATCAAAGTCGTCACGCCAGAGGGCTGGCTCCGCTTTGTAGAACGCATTCAGGTCGCCTACTAGGCATTGCAGCTGCCTATGGGGCTCGTGCTGAAGCAGTTCCCACTGCAGATCACCCCAGACATTCCACTCCGAGCGCTGGCCAAACTCCATACCCATAAAAATAGTCTTTTTACCGGGATGGGTCCACATATAGGCCAACAGCGCACGAACGTTGGCAAATTTTTGCCAATCATCTCCAGGCATTTTATGCAGCAAGTTGCTCTTGCCATGCACCACTTCGTCATGACTGAGGGCAAGCATGAAGCTCTCAGTATAGGCGTACCAAATAGAGAAGGTTACATTATTTTGATGGAACTGGCGGAACCAGGGGTCCAGTTCAAAATAATCCAGCATATCGTGCATCCAGCCCATATTCCACTTCAAATTGAATCCCAGTCCTCCAATATTGGTGGGCTGGGTAACCATGGGCCAGGTGGTGGATTCCTCGGCGATCGATAGGGCGCCAGGGAAGTGCTGAAACAGCACGTGGTTGGCCTGCTGCAGAAACTTAACCGCCTCTAAATTCTCTCGACCGCCATGTTCGTTGGCGAGCCATTCCCCATCTGGGCGCAGGTAATCGCGATAGAGCATGGAGGCAACCGCATCCACCCGAATTCCATCAATATGAAATTGCTCGAACCAATACACCAGATTCGCAACCAGGAAATTACGCACCTCATTGCGACTGTAGTTAAAGATCAGCGTGCCCCACTCCTTGTGTTCGCCAATGCGGGGATCGGCATGTTCATAGAGGTGAGCGCCATCGAAAAAGGCCAGGCCATGGGCGTCCTTGGGAAAGTGACCCGGCACCCAGTCGAGAATCACGCCAATGCCTGCGGCGTGGCAGCGATCTACGAAGTTGCGGAATTCATCAGGACTGCCAAAGCGACTGGTGGGGGCATACCAACCCGTCACCTGATAGCCCCAGGAACCATCAAAGGGATGCTCCGAGATCGGCATCAGCTCGATGTGGGTGAAACCGCGGGCCTTTACATAGGGGATCACCCGATCGGCCAGTTCCGGGTAGGTGAGCAGTCGGGCACCGGGCTTGAGATCGGCGGCGGGCACCGGCGCTCGGGCCCTGCCATCGGCTTCCAGATAGGGCTGGTCGGCACTGCCATGCATCCAGCTGCCAAGATGCATCTCGTACACCGAGATCGGCTGATCCAGCGGATTGGCGCTATCGCGTTGCTGCATCCAGGCGCCATCGGTCCAGGAATAGCCGCCCAGGGGCTCCACGATCGAACCATTGGCTGGCCGCACCTCGTGGCGGAAGCCGTAGGGATCAGCCTTCTGATAGCAGTGGCCGGCCTGGGTGCGGATCTCGTACTTGTAAATCTCACCCGCCTTCAGGCCGGGGATGAACAGCTCCCAGCAGCCCCCCAGCCGACTCTGCATCGGGTGATGGCGGCCATCCCAGCCGTTGAAGTTGCCAAGCACGGCAACGCTGAGGGCATTGGGGGCCCAGAGGCAAAAGCACACCCCCTCGATGCCACCCCGCCGGCTGAGGTGGGCCCCCATCCGCTGCCAGATGTGGTGATGGTTGCCCTCGGCGAACAGATGGCGATCCATCTCGCCCATCCACTCATCCCGGAAGGCCCAGGGGTCGTGGGCCTCGTGTTCGATGCCACCCCGCGACACCCTCACCCGATAGCTGGTGCCAGGGTTGATCGGCAGTTCGGTTTCAAAAATCCAGCGGTGGTGGGGATTGGCCAGAGGGATCGGCTCCCCCGCCACCAAGCCATGGGCGCCGCCTAGGTCGCCCGCTAGCAACAGATCCACCCGATCGGCCTCGGGCATCCAGACGCGCACCACCCAATTGCCGTTGTCGAGGGCTTGGGGGCCGAGCAGCGCGAAGGGGTGATCGTGACGACATTCCTCCAGACGCCGGCTGTCGTCCACCATCCAGTCGAGGCTGATCGGAGCCATGGAGCACTGTCTGCGGCGCCGTGAGCTTAGGCGCCTCCCAGGAGTCCGGGCCACCCGGCTGGGGTGCCCAGATCCTCCAATCAAGGCTCTGGTGGGGGGTCTGGACCCAACTTCAGCAGATTTAATTCAAATTAGCTGCCGCCGCGCAGAGGATTTGGGTCGATGGGGAAGTCGACGCCGGTGATCAAATTGTTGGCATCGAGGATTACAAACAGGTTGTCGGTGAGCCTGTTGAACTCGGTCTGCACCAGCACCAGGCGCTGATCCGGGTTCTCAGCCGCCTCCACCAGCCGCTTCACCTGGATGAAATTGCCAGTGCTTCGCTGCAGGCGCTGCCACTTGGCCTGTAGCGAGGCGGCGCTCACCTCCTTCTGCATGGCAGGGCTGAAAAAGCTGCGGGCGCTCACGTATTGGCCCTGGCTGATGGCGTTCATGAATTGAGCCACCACCTTGCTTGGAGCCTGGTCGGTCTTGTCGATGTAAAAGCCGCTCAACTGACCTTTGGGGTTGAGCATGAGGAATAGATCTT
>CANHSW010000046.1 GCA_947463165.1 Cyanobacteriota bacterium | reverse complement strand
GGGGATCACCAGCTGGGCCGCCTCGATCGCCTTGGCCAGGGGCCGGTCGAGGCGGGCGGCCATGGTCATCTCGGCATTGAGGGTGACGATCTGACCACCGCCCGCGGCCTGGAGCCGGCAGGCGGCCGCCAACACATCGGCCGTGACGTCCACGGGAATGCCAAGCACCCGGCGGCGCTGCGGTTCAGCCAGCGCTTCGGTTGCTGTTGTGGCCATAAAAAAGCGCACCGCGGGGGAGAATCTAAAGCTCGCCTTGAGTTTGGTTGATTCCCATGCCGCAATCCGGTATTGCCGCATCGGCAGCCCTGGCCACCAGCCGGAGCGCCGCCTGGGAGGTGCTCCAAGATCTCGACCGACGCATCGAGGCGGGGGTGCTGGCCCGCCAGCACCCGATTACAGGCCTGTTGCCGGCGAGCACAGCCAACACCGTGCACGGCAATTACGGCGATGCCTGGGTGCGCGACTGCGTTTATTCGATTCAATGCGTCTGGGGTTTGGCACTGGCCCACCGACGCCTGCGGGGCCCCTGCCGCCGCTCCTTTGAGCTGGAGCAGCGGGTGCTGTTGCTGATGCGGGGGCTGATCCAATCGATGCTGCGCCAATCGGCCAAGGTGGAGCGCTTCAAACACAGCCTGCATCGGCTGGATGCGATCCACGCCAAATTCGACACCGGCAGCGGCCAGACGGTGGTGCCGGACGACGGCTGGGGCCACCTGCAACTTGATGCCACGGCCCTGTTCCTGCTGCAGCTCGCCCAGCTGACCCGCTCCGGCCTGGTGGTGGTGCGCAGCAGCCACGAGCGCGACTTCATCCAAAATCTGGTGTACTACGTGGCCCGCGCCTATCGCGTGGCCGACTACGGCATCTGGGAGCGAGGCGACAAGGGCAACCACGGCCTGCCGGAGCGCAATGCCAGTTCCATCGGCCTGGTCAAGGCGGCGCTGGAGGCCCTGGAGGGTCTCGATCTCTACGGCCCCCACGGCGACGGCAGCTGCTGCCTGGTGATCCCCCACGACGCCATCGTGCGGCTGCGGCGCGCCCTGAAGGCCCTGCTGCCGCGCGAATCGGCCAGCAAGGAGGTGGATGCGGCCTGTCTTTCGGTGATCGGCTACCCCGCCTGGGCCGTCGATGACCGCCAGCTGGCGGAGCGCACCCGCCGCAAGATTCGAGAGGAGCTGGGCGGCGCCTACGGCTACAAGCGCTTCCGCCGCGATGGTCACCAAACGGTGGTGGAAGACCACAACCGCCTCCACTACGAAAGGGAGGAGCTGGCCCAGTTCGAGCACCTGGAATGCGAATGGCCCCTGTTCTGGGCCTTCGAGCTGATCACCGCCTGCTGTGAGGAGCGCTGGGACGAGGCCCGGCAATGGCGCCAACGGTTGGCCAGCGTCAGCGTGCTGGTGGACGGCCAGCCGCTGCTACCGGAGCTCTACCTGGTGCCCAAGCGGGCGGTGGAGGTGGAGCGCCGCCAGCCCGGCAGCCAGCCGCGCCTGCCCAATGCCAACGTGCCGCTGCTCTGGACCCAGAGCCTCACCTGGCTGGCCGATCTACTGCTCAACGGCCTGATCACCCCGGCCGACATCGATCCCAGCGCCCGGCGGCTGCCATCGCCCCTGGGGGCTGCAGAGGTGATGGTGGCCCTGGTGCCGGCCAACGAGTCGATCGCCGCGGCCCTGAGCCAGGCCGGCCTGCCGCTGGCCCACGATGGCGCCCCGGCGGAGCTGCGCATCGCCAGCTCCCGGGACCTGGCGCTGCGCCTGGCTCAGGTGGGCGCCAACGGCCGGCTGGGCCTCACTGGCCATCCGCCCGTGCGCATCGAGACCATGGCCACGGCCCGGCTGTATCGCCACCAGGGCGCCGAGAGCGACCTGAGCCTGGCCTTCCTGCCGGCGGTGCTGGAGGGGGGCACCTTCTATCTGGCGGAAGATCCCGAGCAGCTGGTGGATGCGGTGGCCGCTGAGCTGCGGCTGCTCAAGCGCCATTGGCGCGGCAGCGGCCTGCCCCTGCTGCTGATCCCGGTGGACGAGGCCCCGTTCCGCTCCGCCCCGGAAGCCATCCTGCAACTGGCTCAGCAACTTCGCAGCGGTCTGCTGGACGGGGTGGCGGTGCGGCTGGCGCCCCTGGCCGAACTGATCGATCAAGCCAGCTGGGTGGAGCTACCCGAGGAGCTGGCGCCGCTGGCCGCCAATCCACCGGCGGCGCCGGTACCGCTGCGGGCGATCACCAACAAAACCCCCCTGTCGGCGGCGGAGGAACTGGCGTTGGAGCGGGATGCCGCCGTGGCGATGGCGGAGCTGATCGAACGGCTCTGGCGCAGCACCTCCCTGGCCGAGCAGGGCGAACTGCTGGAGCAACTGGAGCGACGCCTCGGCCTCGAGGCCAGGCTGCAGGGCCCCGGCGGGGGCGATGCCGTGCGGGTGGCCGATCTGCTGGCGGAGGTTTATCGCCGCTCCCTGGCCGAGCGCGACTGGAACGTGGTGCGCCGGGTGGCCGGCAGCCTTGGCCTGGTGCATCCCCAGCTGGAGGACGCCCTGATCGACCTGCTGGTGCGCCAAAAACAAGTGGTGGTGGGCCGCAACTACACCAGCGACTCCCTGATCAGCGAACCCCAGGGCAGCACCGCCATCGCCGCGATGATTCGCCGCTTCAGCAGCGAGGACAGCCGCGACTGGATGCTGCAGCAGGAATTGCTTTTGGCCCTCGATGGCCTGGCCCGCCACGAACCAGCCCTGCTCAGTGGCAGCCTCACCCTGCAATTGGGCCAGCTACTGCTACTACTCACCAGTGAGCTGGCGGCCGAGGCCGATCTAACGCCGATCGATGCCTACGAGGCCCTCTGCAGCCAACCCCCCCACGCCATTCGCCGCCGGCTGCGGGCGGTGCTAGCAGACGTGGAGCACGCCTGGGCGGCCCTGCAGCGCAAGGAACAGCTGCATGTGAGTGGCCGGGTGCGCTGGGAGGTGCCGACACCACGGGAGGAGTTGCCCAAGGGCGGCGATTGGATGCAACATCGCCAGCGCCTCGGGGCCCTGGGCCGGGTGCCGCGGGATTTCTACGCCGGCATCTGGGATGTATTGCATCACTGCCACGGCCTGGTGATTGGCGACAAGCTCGAGAAGCGCAACCGGCTGGAAAGCGCCCCCTTGATCAGCGAGAAGACCCCTGGCGAACGCAATTTCGCCGCCCTGGTGGATCACCTGCTCGGCAAGATCGAGGCACCTGAATACCGGCACCTCTGCACTGAAACCCTGATCACCTTGATGGCCTTCATCGGCAACAATCCGCAGCTCTATTTCACCGATGACCTGGCCCTAGACGTGGTGATTGGCCACGCAGTGCGGGTGGGCTGGCAGCAGTCACACCCCCAGATAGCGGCAACTGACTACGGCCAACACAAGGCAGAAGCCTGGAATTGCTTCTACCGGGCATCGCCGGCAGACTGTCGCCGCTGGCAATTGGAGGCCCTGCGGCAATTGACCAATCCCACCAACTAAACAGTCTGATCAGCTGAACAGCCAATTCAGCTGATCACTAGCTAGCTAGTGGCCAGGCCAAACCGCACTGGCCTCAGATCGACTGATCCAGGGTCATGCACAGGCTGGGTTGTTTGACGCACTGTTCAATCAAATCGGCCAGTTGCAGGGCCCTGGAGGCCTGCAGGCCATCCACGGCTGGCTTTTCCTCGCCGCGCACGCAGCGCAGGAAGTGTTCCAGCTCGGCATAGAGGGGCTCAATGGAAGTAGTGCTCACCTCCTCGGTGAAACCATCGGTGCGATATACCAATTCGCCGTGATCAGCGCTCACCGATTCGCGGGCACGCCGGTGAATCAGCAGATTGCGATTGAGGAAATCAGTTTCCACAAGGCTGCCGCGGCAGTGGGCGCTGAGGTTGCGAATCTTGCGGTGCGCCATCTTGCTGGCGGTGAGGCTGGCCACCACGCCGTTTTCAAAAGCCAAGGTGGCATTTACGTAATCGATCGGCCCCTCCCCGCTGCAGCCTCCGGCCGCCGCCAGGCGCACCACGGGCGCGGCCGCCAGCTCCAGCACCAGGTCAATGTCATGGATCATCAAGTCAAAGACCACCGACACGTCATTGGCGCGATCGGCATTAGGGCTATGGCGGCGGGCTTCCAGCACCACCACCTGCTCACCAGCCAGCACTTTCACCAACTCGCGAAAGGCGGGATTGAAGCGCTCGATATGGCCCACCTGCAGCAGCCGGCGAGCCTGGTCGGCGGCCCGGATCAAATCGGCGGCCTCCTCCTGGCTGGCGGCGATCGGCTTCTCGATCAGCACGTGCAACCCAGCCTGGAGGCATTCAATGCCCACGCGGTGGTGCAACAGGGTGGGAACGGCGATGCAGACCGCCTCCACCTCCGGCAGCATGTCGGCGTAATCGGCAAACCAGCGGCAGCCGAACTGGGCATTGGCCAACTGGCCGCGGGACTGGTCGGGATCGGCCACCCCCACCAGCTCCGCATCCCGCAGCAGGCTCAGCACCCTGGCGTGATGCCAGCCCATATTGCCGATGCCAATGACACCCACACGCACCGGGTTCATGGCTCGGGGATTCAGGTGCACCGATTATCAGTGATCAGCCCGCAACCATGCCTAGACCAGTGGGTGGGTCCAGCGGAGCAGGCCAGCTGGCTGGTCCAGCGGGGATCTGTCCGTAAAGCTCTGGCAGCAATTGGGGCTGCGGGAATGGGGGCTGCGGGAATCGAACCCGCCTGACTCCGATTATGAGTCGGGTGCTTTCACCAGATAGCTAAGCCCCCGGGTTGGCCGATCCAAGCGGCGATAGCCCCTGGATTGGCCGCCAGCCTGGCCTACCAGAGCCCCCTGACGGTGGCCCCGCGGCGCGCTGGCCGATTTTGCCAGGGCACCACTTGCTCCGAGGAGCTGAGCTCCCGACAAGAGCCAGCCGAGAGGTTGCTACAAAAACCGCTGGACACATCGGCCGTGCGCCAGGCCAAGGGCTGGCTCTGCTCCTCCAGCAGCGCCCGGTAGGTGTTTTCCACCGCCGTGCCATCCCAAACGATCGTTTGGTCTGGGAAGCCCAGGCCCATGAACTTGTTGCCATCCAGTCCGCCGATGGCAATACCGAAGAGATCGGCGACCTGGTGGCCCAGGGAGACGCCAGGGGCGTAGGGGGCTGTGTGGGTCATCATCCGCCGCTCCATCAGTTCAGGGATGTTCTGGCCGCGCTGACAGCGGGTGATCAACACCGGTGGCGGCAGCTGAGAGCCCCGGCTAAAGCCGCTCCTGGGCAGAGCTGGCGAGGCCTCCCAGCTGGTGTTGCAAATCACCGGGGTACCCGCCACCACGGTCTGGGCCTGGACCGCCGCGGACCAGCCGATCAGCGGGGCGGGCAGCAGCAGCGCCAGGGCCCAGGCGAACGGCTGACCGGCGCCAAGCAGGCCCCGGAGGGGCCGGCGGCTATGGAAGTCTCTGGCCATGACTGCTAACCGAGAGCGGCTACGAAAGGATGTTGGCTGAACCGTAGGCACTACAGCCGCACCGCACCAGCCCAAACTGGCTATTTAGTGCCAATTCAGCGTGTCTCTCTCCGCGATCAGCCTGCCCGGCGCCGATGGCGCCATGGGCGAAAGCCTGCTGCAGCTGCTGGCCGCCCAGGCCTATCGACACGGGCAGTTCACCCTGGCCTCCGGCCGTAGCAGCCATCACTACGTGAACTGCAAACCGGTGAGCCTCAGCGGCGTGGGGCTGGCCCTGCTGGGGAGGCTGATGCTGGACCAGGTGGAAGCGGAGGCCGTGGCGGTGGCCGGCCTCACCCTGGGGGCCGATCCGCTGGTGAGTGCCGTGGCGATGCGGGCCGCCCTCGATGGTCGGCAGCTAGATGCCCTGATCGTGCGTAAACAGGCCAAGGGCCATGGCACCGGCGCCTGGCTGGAGGGCCCCCTGCCGCCGGCCGGCAGCCGCATCACCGTGCTGGAAGACGTGGTGACCAGCGGTGGCTCCTCATTGCAGGCGGTGGAGCAGTTGCGCCAGGCGGGCTATCTGGTGGAGCGGGTGGTGACGATCGTGGATCGCCAGGAGGGCGGCCTGGAGGCGCTGCAAGCCGCCCAACTCGAACTGCGCAGCCTCTACCTGCTGGAAGAGGTGGCCGCCATGGCGGCTGGCCAGCGGCCTAAAAACTGAGCGGCTCGATCCCCAGAAGCCCCCTTTGAGCTGCCCCCCTTTGAGCTGCCCCCGTTAAGCAGCTGCCCGCGTTAAGCCTCCCGCCCCCAGTTGAGCAGCTGCCCGCGTTGAGCAGCTGCCCCCCGCTGGGCCCCTGCCCCCACTTAAACCTTCCTCCCCCAACCGCCACCGATGAGCCAACCCCTCAGCCCCTGCCGCTGGAGCACCCCGGTGAGCCTGATCCGGCTGGAGGGAGCCGACGTGCTGCGCTTCCTGCATGGCCAGAGCAGTCAGGCGTTAGCCCAGGCCAGCCCCGGCCAAACACTGGCCACTGCGCTAACCAGCCCCACAGCCCGCATGCGCGGCCTGGCGCTGGTGCTGGTGCGGCAGCGGGCCGCCGACCTGCTGGTGCTCTCTGGCGATGGCCAAGCCATCAGGCAAGGGCTGGATCGGGTGCTGTTTCCCGCCGATCAGGTGACACTGGGTCCACCGGAGCCGGCGCTGCTGGTGCGCTGGCTGGGGGCGAGCCCCCCGGAGGGCGAGGCGGCCGCAGGGAGTGGCGAGGCGGCCGCCGGGGGGGGTGAATTACTGCGGCCCGGCGTGGATCTAGGGGCCGGAGCAGACCAGCCGGCCCTGCTGCTGCGGGGCCAGGAGCAGCTGCCCCACTGGCTGGCGCCGCTGCCGCAACTATCTGCAGAGGCGATCGAACTGCAGCGCATCCGTAGCGGATTTCCCAGCCAGCCCGAGGAGATCAACGACGACACCAATCCCTTTGAGCTGGGTCTGGCCGGCTGGGTGAGCCTCAACAAGGGCTGTTACGTGGGCCAGGAAACCCTGGCCAAGCTGGCCACCTATGACGGCGTTAAGCAGCAGCTGCGCCATTGGCGCTGGCAGCCAAATCCAGCCGCGCCAGCCCCCATGCCAGAGCGCGGCGCCAGCATCACCACGGCCGATGGCCAGCGGGCCGGCGCGATCAGCTCCTGCCTGGCCACCGCCGCTGGCGCCGAGGGCTTGGCCCTGGTGCGTCGTGTCGCCCTGGAGCAGCCAGAGCTTTGGGCGGGTGCCGCCCAGTTGACGATCTCCACGCCGCCAGCCTTTGTGCCGCCACCCCAGGGGGCCGGCAGCCGCCTCTAAGTGTTCTGCTGGCGGGGGGGGCCAGCCCACTCAGGCGGATCAGGATTGCCGATCGAGCAGCCAACGGGTCACGGCCCAGGTGGCCAGGTTGTCGTCGCGGTTGTAAACAAAAATCCGCTGCAGCGCCGGCTGGCCGCCATCGCGGCGCCAGTGGCGCCACTGGCGCCACCAGAGCAGGCAGCGGGCCCCATCGACGCCGGGCTGACTCCAGCGAAATCCCACCCAGCTGGCCACCGCCTTGAGGCCGTAGCTGTTCACCGGCAGGCGCCAGGCCCGGCGCAGGCGGGCGTGGACATCCAGCAACCGGGCCCGCAGGGCCGCCGTTTCCGCTTCGCTCGCCCCCATGCGCCTGGCCAGGCGCAACAGGGCGATCGCTTCTGTTTCGCCGTAGTGGAGCAGCGGCCAATCGGGGTAGCGGGCCAGCAGGGCCCGCAGGCGCCGCCACAGCCGCTGCTCGCCGTGCTCCTGGAGGGCCAGCAGCGGCAGGTAGCGCCAGCGGGCCGAGAGCTCAGGCGATGGCTGGGGGGGCCAGCCGCCATCGGGGTTTCTAGGCAGCACCACGAAGCCATGCAAAAAGTCGTCCCGGGCATCGGGATCAGACTCGATGTCGTAGAGCAACACCCCCGGAGCCCCCAGCAACTCCGGCAGGGGCAGATCCAAGGGCTGCAGCTGTTCGGGTTCGCCGGCGGCCTGCACCCGCGCCTGGGCCACCAATTGGCCGGCGATCTCGCGGTGCTGCTCGCCATGTACGGCCAGGGCCTCCGCCAACCAGGCCGGATCGGTGGCGGCCAGCTGGGGCAGGGTTTCGATACCCAATTCCACCAACATCTCCCGGCGCTTACCGCCGATGCCGCTCACCTCGCCGAGGTGGCCAACCGCAGCGGCCTCGCCATCGCAGAGGGCCCGCCAGCTGCAGAGCACACATTTTTTGCGGTCGGCCAGCAGCGGCGGCGGGCTGCTGCGCTGCAGATCCTCGGCAAGCCGCGGCAAGGCCTCCCCCAGCTGGCGCTGCAGGGAATCGCCCAGGGCCAGGCGTTCGCGCTGCAACACCCCGCCATCGAGGGCCACCACCAGGGCATGGGGCACCGGGGCCTGCTGGTGCTCCGCCAACAGGCGGCCCCAGAAGGCCAACAGCAGGCGATGCTCGCGGGTGAGGTTGCGACCCTGGCGCCCCAACACGGGCCTGTAGGCGTGGGCACCCCAGCGGCTGGGCCCCTCCACCCGCTCCAGCAGGGCTGGATGGGCCTCCAGCGCCAGTCCAGCCGGCCCCTGGCCCCGCAGGCGCAGGCCCACCAGGGAAGGGGCAGCAGCTTGGGCGGCCGCCTCGCCATGGCCTGGCTTATCGGGAACCAGCTGCTGAAAACAGCGCAGTTGGTCCTGGATGGTGAGAGCCCTGTGGGCGCTCCAGGTGCGGGCGCTGGGATCGGCGTGGCGATCGAGCCAGGCGCGGCGCTTGCAGCGCAGCCAACTGCGCAACAACCGGTCCGTAATCAGCTCGTGAGCGCCGGTGGCCCGCTCATCAGCCCGCGTAGCCCGCTCATCAGCCATGGCGATCAGGCTAAGGAGTCGGTGGTCTGCCACCAGGCCGGCACTCCCCCCTTCCCCACACCCCGCGCCAACTGCTACGAACAGGCCATTCGCCCACCCCCAGCCGATGGCTTCCGCCCCCCTGCCCCTGGAGGCCGCGCCGATCGCCTTTGGCACCGATGGCTGGCGCGGCATCCTCGGCGTGGACATCACCGTGGAGCGGCTGCTGCCGGTGGCCGCCGCCGCCGCCAGGGAACTGGCCGCCTCCGCCCCCGCCGGTTTAGATAGCCGCGAGGTGGTGATCGGCTACGACCGCCGCTTCCTGGCCCCCGAACTGGCGGCGGCGATCGCGGCGGCCGTGCGCGGCGCCGATCTGGAGCCGCTGCTGGCGGACAGTGCCACCCCCACCCCCGCCTCCAGCTGGGCGGTGGTGGAGCGCGGCGCCCTCGGCGCCCTGGTGATCACCGCCAGCCACAACCCGCCGGAATGGCTGGGCCTGAAGATCAAGGGACCCTTCGGGGGGTCGGTGGAGGGGGACTTCACCAAGCGGGTGGAAACCAGGCTGGCGGCCGGTGGCATCACAGTGCCGATCCCTGGCGAAACGCCCCGCTTCGATGCGATGGGGGCCTATGTGGCCGGCCTGCGGGCCAAGGTGGACACCGACGCCCTGGCCCGGGGGCTGGAGCGGCTGGGGCTGCGGGTGATCGTGGATCCGATGCACGGCTCGGCCGCCGGGGTGCTGCCGGCCCTGCTGGGGGCGGCGGCGGTGGCCAGCGGCGCGATCGAGGAGATCAGGTCGCAGCGGGATCCGCTGTTTGGCGGCAACCCGCCGGAACCGCTGGCCCCCTACCTGCAACAACTGATCGAGGCGGTGCGGGTCAGCACCGCCGCCGGCAAGCCGGCGATGGGCATCGTTTTCGACGGCGATGGCGACCGCATCGCCGCAGTGGACGAGCGGGGCCGCTTCTGCAGCACCCAGCTGCTGATGCCCCTGTTCATCGACCACCTGGCCCGGGCCCGTCAACTGCCCGGCAGCGTGATCAAAACCGTGAGCGGCTCCGACCTGATGCAGCTGGTGGCCGAGAACCTCGGCCGCGAGGTGTTGGAGATGCCGGTGGGCTTCAAATACATCGCCGCCGAGATGTTGGCCGGCGAGGTGTTGGTGGGGGGCGAGGAATCAGGCGGGGTGGGCTTTGGCATGCACCTGCCGGAGCGCGATGCCCCCTTTGCCGCCCTGCTGTTGATCGAGGCGCTGGTGGAGGGGGGCGTGCCCCTGGGGGAACGCATCGACGAACTGCAGCAGCGCTGTGGCGGCGCCGCCGCCTATGACCGGCTCGACCTGCGGCTGCCCGACATGGCAGCCCGAACGCGCCTGGAGCAATTGCTGGCCGCCACCCCCCCCAGCGAGGTGGCCGGGGTGGCGGTGCAGCAGGTGATCCGCACCGACGGCGTCAAGCTGCGTATGGGTCCCAGCCACTGGCTGATGCTGCGCTTCTCGGGCACCGAGCCGCTACTGAGGCTCTACTGCGAGGCCCCGAACCAGGAGCGGGTGGACGAGGTGCTGGGCTGGGCGCGCCAGCTGGCCGAATCGATCTAATGCACAAATCCCCCACTCCCCTGGTGATCGCCAGCAGCAATGCCG
>CANHSW010000045.1 GCA_947463165.1 Cyanobacteriota bacterium | reverse complement strand
TGCCCAGACCACCGCCCAGGTTCAAATCGTTCACCGGGTGGCCCAGGCTGCGGGCCAGGGCGAGGGCGTCGGCCATCACCGCGGCCAGATCGCGGTGCGGTTGCAATTCAAAAATCTGGGAGCCGATGTGGGCGTGCAGGCCGGTTAGCCGCGCCCAGCCACAGCCCGCCAGGTGCTGGAGCACCGGCTCCAGTTGATCGGGATCGAAGCCAAATTTGCTGTCTAAATGGCCGGTGCGGATGTACTCATGGGTATGGCACTCGATGCCCGGCGTGAAGCGCAGCATCAGCTGCACCGGCTTGGCCAGGCTGGGGGCCAGTTCGGCCAGCAGTTCCAGGTCGTGCCAGTTGTCGATCACCACGGTGACCCCCTCGGCTGCGGCCAGGGCTAATTCCTGCCGCGACTTGTTGTTGCCATGCAGCACTATCCGCTCGGCTGGCATGCCGCCCCGCAGGGCGGTGAGCAGTTCGCCGCTGGAAACCGCATCCAGCCCCAGTCCCTCGGAGGCCACCAGGGCCGTAATCGCCAGGGAGCTGTTGGCCTTGGAGGCATAGAGGGCCAGCGAGGGGCCCGGATAGAACTGCTCCAGGGCCTCGCGGTAGGCCCGGCAGGTGGAGCGCAGGGTGTCCTCGTCCAGCACATATAGGGGCGTGCCATAGCTGCGGGCCAGATCGCTGAGGCGACAGCCGCCCACCTCCAATCGCCCCTCGGCATCGATACAGGTGGTGAGCGGCGCCAGGTTGCGATTGGGGCTGTCCCACTGCCGATCGGCTTCCCAGGGCTGGCCTGCTCCTGGGGATTCCCGGCCGGTCCCGCTCTCGGAGGCAGAGGAGATCACCATTTGGACAGCCGCACGCTTTTGTCAGAGGTAGCACGTTAACGATGGGAGATGCGCCTATCTCGCTCCAGTGGCCGCTCGGAACCCCCTTGCCTCCCCCTCCACAATTGCCTGAGGCGCAGGTCCAACAGTTGGCTGAGGCGCAGTCGCAAGAATTGCCTAAGGCGCGGCCCCAACAGCTGCCTGACGCTCAGGCGCAACAGCTGCCCCCCGCAGCCCAGGGGGCCCCGGGCTTGGAGTTGGCCGAGCCGCATCAGTTGCTCACACCGGAGCACCTGGAGGCCTGTGTTGCGCTCGATCGCCAGGCCTTGAATGGACTCTGGAGCCGCCAGCAATGGATCACGGAGCTGACCGATCCCCAGCGGCCTGGCCTGGGTATCTGGCAGCGGCGGCAACTGCTGGCGATGGCCTGTGCCTGGCTGATTGTCGACGAGCTGCACATCACTCTGGTGGCAGTGGATCCCAGCCAGCGCCGGCGGGGCCTGGGCCGCCGGGTATTGGCGGCCCTTTTGCGGGAGGGCAGCCGCCTCGGGGCCCAGCGGGCCACGCTGGAGGTGGCCAGTGGCAACCAGGCCGCCCAGTCTCTTTACGCGAGCCTGGGTTTTGAGGTGGCGGGATGTCGTCGCGGTTACTACAGCAACGGCGACGACGCCCTGATCGAATGGTTGAAGCTCCAGGCTTGAAAGGCTAGGGAGTGAGGTGCGGATAACCCCCCTTTTTTGTTGCTCAAAACCGTCAAATCAATCGGCAACAACAGGGATGACATCGGCTTAAAATCCTGCTGCCCCAAGGCTTCTTGCCATCCTCCGCTCACCCGCGCAGACACCTCCAAACCCTGATAGGTTGGGGGCACGTGCAACAGGCCACGGCCCATGTTCGAGCGGTTTACCGAGAAGGCCATCAAAGTGATCATGTTGGCCCAGGAGGAGGCCCGAAGGCTTGGTCACAACTTCGTTGGCACCGAGCAGATCCTCTTGGGTTTGATCGGCGAGGGCACCGGTGTGGCCGCCAAGGTGCTCAAGTCGATGTCCGTGAACCTCAAGGACGCCCGCGTTGAGGTGGAGAAGATCATCGGGCGCGGTTCCGGCTTCGTGGCCGTGGAAATCCCCTTCACACCCCGGGCCAAGCGGGTGCTGGAGCTCTCCCTGGAGGAGGCCCGCCAGCTCGGTCACAACTACATCGGCACCGAGCACCTGTTGCTGGGCCTGATCCGTGAAGGGGAGGGGGTGGCGGCCCGGGTGCTGGAGAACCTCGGGGTCGACCTGGCCAAGGTGCGCACCCAGGTGATTCGCATGCTGGGGGAAACCGCCGAGGTGGGTGCTGGTGGCGGCAGCGCTGGCAAGGGTTCCACCAAAACCCCCACCCTCGACGAATTCGGCAGCAACCTCACCCATCTGGCCGCCGACGGCAAGCTCGATCCGGTGGTGGGTCGCCAGAACGAGATCGAGCGGGTGATTCAAATTCTTGGCCGTCGCACCAAGAACAACCCAGTCTTGATTGGCGAACCGGGCGTTGGTAAGACCGCCATTGCCGAGGGTTTGGCCCAGCGGATCAACTCCGGCGACATACCGGACATCCTTGAAGACAAGCGGGTGCTCACTTTGGATATCGGCCTTTTGGTAGCCGGCACCAAGTACCGCGGCGAGTTCGAGGAGCGCCTCAAGAAGATCATGGAGGAGATCCGCACCGCCGGCAATGTGATCCTCGTGATCGACGAGGTGCACACCTTGATCGGTGCTGGTGCAGCTGAGGGGGCGATCGACGCCGCCAATATCCTCAAGCCGGCCCTGGCCAGGGGCGAGCTGCAGTGCATCGGCGCCACCACCCTGGATGAATACCGCAAGCACATCGAGCGGGATGCGGCCCTGGAACGGCGCTTCCAGCCGGTGATGGTGGGTGAGCCATCGGTGGCGGACACCATCGAGATCCTGCGGGGCCTCAAAGAGCGCTATGAAGAGCATCACCGACTGAAGATTTCCGATGAGGCCCTGGTGGCCGCCGCCACCCTCGGGGATCGCTATATCTCTGATCGCTTCTTGCCGGATAAGGCCATCGACCTGGTCGATGAGGCCGGCAGCCGGGTGCGACTGATGAATTCCAAGCTGCCGACAGCCGCCAAGGAGGTGGATAAGCAGCTGCGGCAGGTGCAGAAACAGAAGGAGGATGCGGTTCGCCAGCAGGACTTCACCAAGGCTGGAGAACTGCGGGATCGGGAGGTGGAACTGCGTGAACAGATCCGCTCCATTCTCCAGGCCCGCAAGGGCGAAGCCGCTACTGAAGCAACTGCTGAAGCTGAGCTCGATTCACCCCAGCTCGAGCTGGGAGTGGCCTTTGCCAGCGCCGAGAACAACGATCTAGACCGCTCGCCAGTGGTTACCGAAGAGGATATCGCCAACATCGTGGCCTCTTGGACCGGCGTTCCCGTACAGAAACTCACCGAATCTGAATCGGTGAAACTATTGAACATGGAGGAGACGCTGCACCAGCGCCTGATCGGTCAAGATGAGGCGGTGAAGGCGGTTTCCCGCGCTATCCGCCGCGCTCGGGTGGGACTGAAGAATCCCAACCGTCCAATCGCCAGCTTTATCTTCTCCGGCCCAACTGGCGTAGGTAAAACGGAGCTCACCAAGGCCCTGGCCAGCTACTTCTTTGGCAGCGAAGAGGCGATGATTCGCCTTGACATGTCCGAATTCATGGAGCGCCATACCGTCAGCAAGCTGATCGGTTCGCCTCCGGGTTATGTGGGCTTTAACGAGGGGGGCCAGCTCACCGAGGCCGTGCGCCGTCGGCCCTACACCGTGGTGCTGTTTGACGAGATCGAGAAAGCCCACCCCGATGTCTTCAATCTGCTGTTGCAGCTATTAGAAGACGGCCGGCTCACCGACTCCAAGGGTCGCACTGTGGATTTCAAGAACACCTTGATCATCATGACCTCGAACATTGGTTCGAAGGTGATTGAGAAAGGTGGCGGTGGATTGGGCTTTGAATTTGGCGGTGGCGACGCCGAAGAAACCCAGTACAACCGCATTCGCTCGCTTGTCAACGAAGAACTCAAGCAGTACTTCCGGCCTGAATTCTTAAATCGTCTAGACGAAATCATCGTCTTCCGTCAGCTCAACCGCGAGGAGGTGAAGCAGATCGCCGAGATCATGCTCAAGGAGGTGTTCGCTCGCATGTTGGAGAAGAACATTGCCCTCTCGGTTACCGATGGCTTCAAGGAGCGGTTGGTGGAGGAGGGCTACAACCCCAGCTACGGCGCCAGGCCGCTGCGCCGTGCCGTGATGCGCCTGCTGGAGGATTCCCTGGCCGAGGAATTCCTCTCCGGTCGCATCGGCGATGGCGATGCCGCCCTGGTGGATGTAGACGACAGCAAGCAGGTGGTGATCCGCAAGCAGTTGTCCGCCGCCTCCATGCCCGAGTTGGCGGCTGCCGGTGCCTGATCTGCCGGCCCAGCACGCCATTGCCCCGGCCCTGGTGCTGCGCGGCCCTGGCGCCTGGCAGCAGGGGCTCCAGGCTCTCCCCAGCCTGGTGCGCCGGCCGCTGCTGCTCGGCCGCAGCGCCGCCACCTCGGCCCTGCGCCGCCGCCTGCTGGCGGACTTAGCTGCCGCCGGCTTGGCGGCGATCCCAGCCGAGTTGGAATACGACTGCTGCGAACAGGACCTGCAGCGGCTGGCCGCCCAGGCCCAGGCCAGCGGGGTGGATGCGGTGATCGCCAGCGGCGGCGGCAAGGTGCTCGATGCCGGCAAATTGCTGGCCGATCGGCTGGGGCTTGTCTGCGTAACCCTGCCCACCAGTGCCGCCACCTGCGCCGGCTGGACCGCCCTGGCCAATCTCTATTCCCCCCAGGGGGCCTTCTGCGGCGACCTGGCCCTGCAGCGCTGCCCCGATCTGCTGATCTTTGATCACGGCCTGGTGCACAGTGCCCCCAGCCGCACCCTGGCCAGCGGTATCGCCGACGCCATGGCCAAGTGGTATGAAGCCGCGGTGAGCTCCGGCGGCAGTGGCGATGGCCTGATCCAGCAGGCCGTGCAGATGGCGCGAGTGTTGCGCGATCAGCTGTTACAGGATGCCGAGGCCGCCCTGGCAGAGCCCGGCAGCGCCGAGCAACCCAGCGACGCCTGGGTGCGGGTGGCCGAGGCCTGCGCCCTCACCGCCGGATTGATTGGTGGCATTGGCGGTGCCCGCTGCCGCACCGTGGCCGCCCACGCCACCCATAACGGGCTCACCCAGCTGGCCGCCAGCCATGGTCAGCTCCATGGCGAAAAAGTGGGTTTTGGTGTGTTGGTGCAGCTACGGCTGGAGGAATGTCTGGGGGGCAATCAATTGGCCGCCCAGGCCCGCCGCCAGCTGCTGCCCTTCTTTCGCCGCATCGGCCTGCCCACCAGCCTGGCGGAGCTGGGCCTGGGCGGCTGCAGCTTCGATGAATTGCATAGCGCCTCTGCCTTTGCCTGTCGGCCAAATTCAGACCTGCATCACCTGCCCTTCCCGGTGGGAGAAGCCGATCTGATGGCCGCCATTGTCAGCACCAGCGCTGGCATTGCCAGCGCCAGCCCGGTGTGAACGACACCGCATCGATCTCCGGCCAGGCCCTGGTGGAGTGGGCCGCCAGCGAACTGCTCGATCCCCAGGGGCGGCAGTTGGCCGCCGCCGTGCAGTGGTGGCCCCTGGCCGGCCTGAACGTCGACTGGCCAGACCCCTGGCCAGTGGCGGTGCTGGGCAGCGGTCCACCGCTGCTGCTGCTGCATGGTTTTGATAGCAGCTTTTTGGAATTTCGCCGGCTAGCACCTCTACTGGCCCAGCGCCACCAGCTGTTTATTCCCGATTTATTTGGTTTTGGCTTCACGCCCAGGCCCTCAGGCGCCAGCTATGGCCCCGAGGCGGTGCTGGCCCACCTGGAAGCCCTGGTGGCCAGCATCCGCCAGCGGCTGGGGGGTGAGCCCATCGATCTGATCGGCGCCTCGATGGGCGGTGCGGTGGCGGTGGAATTGGCCCGGCGCCTCGGGAGCCAGCAGCTCAGGCGGCTGCTGCTGCTCGCTCCCGCCGGTCTCACCGGTAGGCCGATGCCCCTGCCGCCTGGGCTGGATCGACTGGGGGTGGCCTTCTTGGGCCGGCCCGGCGTGCGCCGGGGTCTCTGCCGCAGTGCCTTCGCCGATCCGGCCACCGCCGTGGGGCCGGCCGAACTGCAGATCGCCTCACTGCATCTGCAGAGTCCCGGTTGGGCGATGGCCCTGGCCCGCTTCGCGCGCTCCGGCGGCTTTGCCGGCTGCGGAGCGCCCCTGCCCGAGCAACCGATTTCAGTGTTGTGGGGAGCCAACGACCGCATCCTGCGCCCCGCCCAGAAGCGGGCGGCGCTGGCTCTGTTAGGAGGAAGGCTGAAGGAGTTGGCTGCCTGCGGGCACCTGCCTCACCTCGATCAACCCCAGCAGGTGGCCGACGCCTGTTGGCTCTAAGTTCCCACCCCTCCATGCCCGCCAGCCCCGGCGACCCCGCCGCCGCTACCAGTTCTGATAGCGCTGAATCCCCTGGCTCCGGGCCGGTGCTGCAGCTGCTGGCCAGTGGCCTGCAACTCTGGCTGCGCCAGCAATGTGAGGGCATCGAGAGCTTGGAAATTCGGCTGGAGGGTTCGGCCCTGGCCCTGTTGCGCGGTCGGCTGGCGGGGGTGCAGGTGATGGCCCGCCGCGCCACCTATGCCGGCCTGGAGATCGAACAGGTGAATCTGCGCAGCGAGCCGATTCAAGTGCAGATGGGCCAGGTGCTGCGGGGCAAGGGATTACGGCTGGATCACCCGTTTCAAATCCACGGCCAGGTGAGTTTCACGGGCGATGGCCTCAGCCGTTCGCTGGCGCGACCCCGCTGGCAGGGCCTGGGGGATGCCCTGGGGGAGGCCCTGCTCGGCATTGCGCCACTCACCGAGCTGAGGGTCCAGGCCGATCGGCTGGTGATCGCGGCCCGGGGGATTGCCCAGCGGGCTGCCATCGAACTGGAAACCGAACTGAGGGCAGCCGACGGCAGCATCGAAATTAGCAGTGTCGATGGCTCCGCCAGCCTGCGGTTGCCCATGGACGCCAACATCTCCATCCACCAGGCCGGCATCGAAGCCGGCATGGTGCGCCTGGCCGGCGAGGCTCGCGTCTCCCCTTGAGTACAGCGCAAGTTGGCTACAGCGCAAGTTGAGTACAGCGCAAGCCAGCCAGATTAGGGAAGCCCCGGAAAAACCGAGCCAGAACCAACGCAGCTATGAGGCCGCAAAGTTTCTCAGATGACGGGATCACCGAAGTAGCGGCCTTCCAAATTCTCCCGAGGCATGGCCGAACACTGCTCCAGCCACCCCAGGCATTTATCGCCAGGCTAGCGCTGTAAAATTGGCAGCACCAGGGTGACCAGTGAATACACCACGGCAGGGGTAAATAGATAGCTGTCGATTCTGTCGAGCACGCCGCCATGGCCTGGGATGACATCGCCGGAATCCTTGAGGCCGGCATCGCGCTTCATCATCGATTCGGTGAGATCGCCCACCAGGGCGAACAGGGCCACCACGGCTCCCAGCACCGCTCCGATCAGCCAGCCCCAGTGCCAGCCGAGCAGCTCACCCCCCAGGCCCCCCACGCAGCAGGCGCAGGCCACGCCCCCCAGGGCACCCTCCACGGTCTTGCCAGGGGAGATGGGCGATAGGGGATGCTGGCCCCAGCGACGGCCGATCACATAGGCGCCGATATCGGTGGCAACGATCAAAAAGCAGGCCAATAGGGTTAAGGCATTGCCCGGGGATATGGACCAGCCCAGGGCCTGCAGATTGGGGGCCAGTGCAACGTCGCTGAGGTCGCGCAATTTGATCCAGTGACTGGGCAAAAAACCCAGATAAAACAGGCCAAAAACAGAGGCGGCGATATCGGCGATGGTGCCGGTGATCGGCTGCAGCAGTAGCCAGCCGCAGATCACGGCGCCGGAGGCCGGCAACACCGCCGCCGCCACGTCCCCCACGAACAGGCCGCCACCGCTGGCGGCCTGGGTGGAGAAGAGCAGCAATTGCACCGCCACCAGGGTGGTTTTGCTGGCGGGGCGAATGCCCTTGAACTGGGCCATTCGAAAAAACTCCAGCAGGCCCAGGTGCACGATCAGGCCCACCGCCACGGTGAACCACCAGCCCCCCAGCATCACCACCACAAAGCCGAACCCCCCTGCCGCCCAGCCGCTGAGCAGCCGCGCCGCCGAGGTGGCCTTGCGCCGCGGTGGATTGGGTAATGCTGGCGGTTGCTGCTGGGGAATCAAGAGCGCTCGGCGGCAATCAGAAACAGGGGTTCGGCCGCCGCCAACTTGGCCTGGCTGCCCCGGCGTTGCATGCGGTGCACCGTCGCCTGCACCACCTGCACGTCTTTGGCCTCCAGCTGGCTGAGAGTGTCGCTGGCATCCACGAGCCCCTCCAGGTTGGTGGTGCTGATCACCAGGCGCCCCTGGGGCACCAGAGCCGACCAGACATGGCGCAGCACATCCCCCAGGGGGCGCCCCACCTCCAGCAGCACCCGATCCGGATTGGCCGGTAGCTGATGCAGATCGCCGGGGGCGGCACCGGCATGGATGTGCAGATTGGCGATGCCAAACCGGCGGCGATTGAGCTCCAGCAGGCCAATCGCCTCCGGATCGCGCTCCAGCGTGTGCACCGAACCGCGGGGCAGCAGCCGGGCGATTTCCAGGGCCAGGGCGCCGGTGCCGCCGCCCACGTCCCACACCAGCGAATCCTGCCTGGGCCGCAGATGGGCGAGCAGCATCACCCGCAGCTCCATCGGCGTCGGCGCGAAGCCGGGCGCATGCTCAAAGGCTGAATCGGGTAGGCCGGGGGTAACGAAATCCCACTGGTAGGCCTGGTGCTGCATCGGCCTCTAACCGGCCACCACCTTCACCGTATCAGCGATCTGGCCGGGCCAGAGGCGCCGCTGCTCCAACAGCCAGGCGGCCCGCTCCGGGTCGATGCGCTCGCCAGGAATCAGCAGCGGGATGCCGGGCGGGTAGGGACAGACCGTTTCAGCGGCGATGCGCCCCCCGGCCCGCTCCCAGCTGAGCTCTTCCCTGGGAGCCCGCCAGGCCAGTTCCAGGGGGAGTTCCGGCTCCGCCAGGCGGGGCAACGGCGGTGCGCTGAAACGGGGTAGGGGTGGTCCCCCCAGGGCGCGGTCCAGGGCCTGCAGCGCCGCAGGCAACCGCCAGAGCAGCTGCCGCTGGGGTTTCACCCCCAGGCAAAAGGTGAGTGTGCCGGGTTCGGGTAGCTCGGCGATCACGCCCCGCTGCATCAACCAGCAGTCGGCCGCCAGGCCATTGATCCCCATCGCGGCGGTATGCAGCACCAGCCGCAGTGGCTCCTGGTTGGCCAGCAGCGGCAACCCCAACCGTTGGCAATTGCGCCTGAGCTGCTCAGCCAACGCCTCGGCCCGCTGCCGCTGCCGCCGCCCGCTGGGCTGGCAGAGCTGCTGGATGGCGGCATCACAGGAGTGCAGCAGCAGGGCGCTGGGGCTGGAGGTCTGCAGCCACAGCAGCGCCCGTTCAATGGCGGCTGGATCCAGCCGCGGGCCGCGGGCCAGCAGGGCGGCGCTCTGGGCCAGGCCACCGGCGTTCTTTTGCAGCGAGAGCACCTCCAGGTCGGCGCCGGCGGCGATCGCCTCGCCGCGGCCATGGGCCCCGTCCACCAGCAGGGGCAGGTGCGCCTGGTGCACCACCGCCACCAGCTCCTCCAAATGGGCGGCCAGGCCCTGGTAGCTGGGGGATACCACCACTACGGCGGCAAGGGGTTCCGCTTGGCAAGCCTCGGCGATCAACTGGCGCAGCTGGGCCGCCGTGGGCGGCAGCCAGAGGCCGGTGGCCGGATCAAAGGGCAGCTCGTAGAGCACCGGCCGCAGCTGGCCCAGCAGGCAGCCGTGCAGCAGCGAGCGGTGCAGATTGCGCGGCAGCAGCACCCGCTGGCCCGGGGCGGCGAGGGCCAATAGAGCTGCCTGCAGCAGGCCGCTGGCACCGTTCACACCAAACCAACAGTGGTCGGCCCCCAGCAATGCGGCGCAGCGCTGTTGGGCCGCGGCCACCGCCCCCTCTGCCAGCAGGGGACCGCCCCACTCCGGCAATTCGGGGATGTCCCAGCTGCCGGGGCGCTGGCGCAGCAGCTTCACCAGGGCTGGGGCCAGGCCGCGGCCGCCGCCGTGGGCCGGCAGGTGCAGGGCCAGATGCCGCTGTTGAGGCTGAAACAGCTTTTGCAAGCGCAGCGGGATTGGCAGGCTGATTGGATTTGGCAGGCTGATTGGATTGGGGAGGCTGATTGGATCTGGGAAATGAAGCGGGTTTGACAGGGGGATCACCCGGCGGCGGCTTGGTGGAGCGGTTGCTGTTTCTAGAGTTTCCAGAACCGCCGGCTTGCATCCTTGATCGCCGCCATGCCCAGCTACGACCCGGCGGCAGACCGGCGTTGGCTGCTACAGCGCCCCTGGACCTTGATCAGCCGCCTGGCGGTGGTGCTCTGGCAGCTGCTCTCCCTCGCCCTGGTGTTGCTGCTGCAAAGCAACAGCAGTGATGCCAAGGTGCAAGAGCGACTGGGTCGCCGCATCCTCGACACCCTCACCCAGCTGGGGCCCTGTTTCATCAAG
>CANHSW010000044.1 GCA_947463165.1 Cyanobacteriota bacterium | reverse complement strand
TGGCTGGGGGATCCCCCGCCCTAAGCTCTATAGCCCTCTCCAGCAGCTCTGGGCTCACCAATCCACCGCCTGCCAATCAGCCGGATGGGGCGCCAGGTATTCCGGTGGGCTGGCCTGCCGGCTAGCAGGCTGGCTGGCGGGCGTTGCTCCCGCCTGGGGCGCTGGCGGGGCGGTGAGCACCAGATCCAGGCTGATCGAGAAGCGGCTGTCGTCGGCATCCTCGTTTTCCAGCACCGCGTGATCCACGCTGGCGGGAAACAGCACCAGCAGGCCGGCCCGTGGTGCCAGGTCGAACCAGGGCGCATTCCACTGGGTGGCGGCGGAGTTGGGCTGGATTGGTCCGTCGTGGCCCACGGCCAGGCCGGGCACCAGCTCATTGGGCTGGCGAGGCGGGAAAAAACGCAGACAACCGCTGCGGCCGCTGCCATCGCCGTTCAGGTAGTACACGGCGCTGAGGTGGGCGTTGGGATGGTGATGGCGGCCCACCACCTGGCCCAGTTCGCTCACCACCGGCCAGCAGCGCTGGATGTGCAGCGCCAGCCGGCTTTGATCAAAGCCCAACCGCTCCAGGTAGCTGGCGGCATGGCCGCTAATGGTTTGAATAAGTGGCGCGAACTGGGGCTGGCGGTGCAGCTGCCACACGCCGTTTAGATCGCCGGTCCAGGCGCAGCCTTCATCGGGGTTGGAGCTGGCGGCGCCGCGCAGCTGATGCAGCGCCTGGATTTGCAATGCCGTATCGAGGGGATCTGGCCGCAGTTGCACCTGGCCCAGGGCCAGCGGAAACAAGGACTGGATCGCCAGCTCGGGATTGGAGATGGAAGCCAAGAACTGGGTACCGAAAAAGCCGGCAGCTCCTGCCTCGATGGGCGGGGAACTGCCGGCTGTGGTGCTGGGGGGAGGCGTTGGGGGTTGGGCCTCAGGTGAGGGCGGCGGAGCCACCCACCACTTCCAGGATTTCCTGGGTAATGGCGGCTTGACGGGCCTTGTTGTAGTCGAGGGTGAGCGTTTTGGCCAGGGCCTTGGCGTTGTCGCTGGCGTTGTTCATAGCCGTCATCCGGCTAGCCAGTTCCGATGCCGCCGCTTCCTGCAATGAACGCAGCAACTGGTTTTCCAGATACAGCGGCAGCAGGGCATTGAGCAGCACGTCGGGGCTTTGGTCGAAGGCGATGTCAGAGGGCAGCTTCGCCTCGGCGTTCTCCACTTGGCCCGCTTCCACGGTCAGCCGGCCCTCGCGGGTGGTGAGCCGGAAGATTTCGTCATCAGCCGAGGCGATGCCCTGGGGATCCAGGGGCAGCAGGGTTTGGCTGACGGGCTTGGAGCTCACCAGGTTGATGAACTTGGTGAAGATGATTTCGACCCGATCGGTGGATGCGGATAGAAATGCCGCCAGCACTTCATTGGCAATACCCATGGCTTCCTGGGCGTTAGGCACCTGTTCAAGGCCGGTGAATGTGGCCCTGATCGGATAACTACGATTTTGGAAGTAGGTGATCGCCTTGCGGCCGATCAAAACCAGGTCCACCTTGTAGCCCTGGGTCTCTAGCTCCTTGAAGCGCAGCTCGGTGCGCTTGATGATGTTGGTGTTGTAGCCACCGCAGAGGCCCCGATCGCCAGTGATCGAGAGCAGCGTGATCGTCTGCACCTCGCGGGCATCGAGCAGGGGGGCGTCCAGATCCTCGAAGCGCATGCTGGACTGCAGATTTTGCAGTATGCGGGCCAGGCGGTCGGCAAAGGGCCGGCTGCGCAGCACCTGCTCCTGGGCGCGGCGCACCTTGGCGGCCGCCACCAGGCGCATGGCCTCGGTGATCTTGCGGGTGTTTTTGACCGAACTGATTCGGTCGCGAATTGCCTTGAGATTTGCCATCTACTAGGTCCTTCCTCAGGCGGTGGCGAGCATGGTCGACTTCACTTCGTTGATGGCGTCCTTGAGCATGGCCTCAGCTTCATCGCTGAGTTGCTTTTCGGTTTGCACCTTGGAGATGAATTCGGGCTTGTTGGACTTCAGGTATTCACGAAGTTCACGGGTGAACTGGCTCACCAGCTCCACGGGCACCTCGTCGATCAGACCCTTGACGCCCGCATAAACCACAGCCACCTGCTCGGCCAGGATCAGCGGGCTGAACTGGGGCTGCTTGAGCAGTTCCCGCAGGCGCTTACCCCGGGCCAGCTGCTTTTGGGTGGCGGCATCGAGGTCGGAGGCGAACTGGGAGAAGGCCGCCAGTTCATCGAACTGGGCCAGTTCCAGCTTCAAGGTGCCGGCGATCTTTTTGATTGCCTTGGTTTGGGCGGCGCCACCCACCCGGCTCACCGAGATGCCCACGTTGATGGCGGGGCGCAGGCCGGAGTTGAACAGGTCGGAGCTGAGGAACACCTGGCCATCGGTGATCGAAATCACGTTGGTGGGGATGTAGGCGGAAACGTCGCCGGCCTGGGTTTCGATGATGGGAAGGGCGGTCATCGAGCCCTTGCCCATGGCATCGGACAGCTTGGCGGCCCGCTCCAGTAGACGGCTGTGGCAATAGAAAACGTCGCCGGGATAGGCCTCACGACCGGGGGGACGGCGCAGCAGCAGCGACATCTGGCGGTAGGCCTGGGCCTGCTTGGTGAGGTCGTCGTAAACCACCAGGGTGGCCTTGCCCTTGTACATGAACGACTCGGCGATCGCCGCGCCGGTGTAGGGCGCCAGGTACTGCAGCGCTGCGGCTTCCGAGGCGCTGGCGGCCACCACCACGGTGTAGTCCAGGGCGCCGCGCTCGCGCAGCACTTCCACCACGTTGGCCACCGAGGCGGCCTTTTGGCCCACGGCCACGTAAACGCAAACCACGTCCTCACCCTTTTGGTTGAGGATCGTGTCGATGGCGATGGCGGTCTTGCCGGTCTGGCGGTCGCCGATGATCAGCTCCCGCTGGCCGCGACCGATGGGGATCATCGCGTCGATGGCGGTGATGCCGGTTTGCATCGGCTCATGCACCGACTTGCGCTGGATGATGCCAGGCGCCATCGACTCGATCAGGCGAGTCTCGCTGGTTTCGATATCCCCCTTGCCGTCGATGGCCTGGCCCAGGGAATTCACCACCCGACCGAGCAGGGAATCACCCACTGGCACGGCGGCGATTTTGCCGGTGGCCTTGACGGTGCTGCCCTCTTGAATGCCCCGGCCCTCACCCATCAGCACCACGCCGACGTTGTCGTCCTCGAGGTTGAGGGCGATGCCTTCTGTGCCGTCTTCGAACTGCACCAGCTCACCGGCCATCACCTGTTGCAGGCCATAGACCCGGGCGATGCCGTCGCCGATCTGCAGCACGGTGCCGACATTGCTAACCGAGACCGACTTGTCGTAATCGGAGATCTGCTGCTTAAGGATCGCGCTGATCTCGTCGGGGCGGATGGAAACCATGGGTGGATATCCCCAAAGGGGGTGATTTGGTGGAGGAGGGTGAGGGGCTGGGCTTAGGTGGCTAGCTCACCTTGGTCAGCGCCAGGCCGAGGCGCCGCACCTGGCCGGCCAGGCTGGCGTCGATCACTTGGGAGCCCAGGGAGACGACAAAACCGCCGATGAGCTCGGGGTTCACCTGGAGGTTGATTTCCAGTTGATCGGTGCCGGCTATAGCCTGCAGCTTTTTGGCGATCTCCTGTTCTTGGACCTCGGAAAGTGCCGTGGCAGAAGAAACGTTGGCTACGACGATCTTGCGCTGTTCGCGATAGATCTCCAGCAGTCGCTCCAGCATGGGACCGAGAATGCCGATGCGCTGGCGATCGGCCAGCAACTTGAGCAAGTTGAGGAAGGAGGGATTTAGCTGTGCCCCAAACAACTCGGTGATGGCGGCTTTTTTAGACTCCACCTCCAGCACCGGCGAGCCCATGGCTTCGCGCAGCTCGGGGGATTGGTTCCATAGCTCCAGCAGGACCTTGGCCTGCTCTACCACCTGCTCGGTTTCCTCGCGGGCTTCGGCCACCTGGAGGAAGGCCTCCACGTAGGGGGTGGTAACGGTGTTGAGCAGCGGCATCAGGCGTTACCCAGGTTATTGATGGACTGATCGATCAGCTGAGCCTGAGTTGCTGTATCCAGCTTGCCAGGCAGACTGGAGAGAGCTTTATCGATGGCCAATTGGGCCGCTTCCCGCCGCAGTTGGTTGCTCACTCGGGAGGCTTCCGCCGCCAGGTCGGAGGCGGCGCCCTGCTTGACGCGAGCCATCTCCTCCACGGTGCGCTGCTCGCTATCGCTGCGCAGGGCCTCTGCCCGCAGCTTGCCGTCGGCGCGGATCTGCTCCGCTTTTTGCTGGGCTTCAGCCAGACCCTTTTGGGCCAAGCTGAGGGCCGCAGCAGCTGCCGCCAGACGCTCTTCGCTGTCTTTTAGATCGCTGAGGATGGCGTTACGGCGCCGCTCCAGAATCGAGCCGAGGAAGCCAGGCAGGAATTTCCACAATCCGGCGATCACGATCGCCAGGTTGATGATGTTGGTTTCGAATGGATTCAGGTTTAAACCAAATCCACTGTGGGAGGCCAGGATTAGGGGCAAGGGAAGCGTCATTTGGCTGCCAGCAGACGATCGACGATCAGGTCACCAAGTTTGTCGGCGTCAGCCCTTAGCTGGGTGAGAGCGGATTCCCGCTGGGTATCAATCTCCCTGCGGGCCTGCTCCCGGGAGGCGATCGCCTCGGCGGTGGCGACGGCCAGGGCCTGGCGGTAGAGCTTGTCGGCATCTTGCTCCGCCTCTTGGATCAGCTTTTGGCTGGCCACTCGGGCCTCCTTGAGCTGTTCCTTGAGATCCGCCTCCAGCCTTTGGGCTTGGGCCAGCTTCTGCTTGGCTTCGGCGCGGCTGGTGTTGATGTAGCCCTCCCGATCTTCCACAACCCGACCGACGGGACGGAAGAAGAGAGTATTGAGGATGAAGGTGAGGAGCACCACCTGCACCGCCATCAGCGGCAGGGTGGCATCGAGGTCGAACAGACCTCCCTCAGGCGACCCTGCGGTCGCACCTGCTTCGGCAAGCAGAAGCCAGCTGGTCATGAGGCGGGGGTGCGGGCGTGTGATCCGTTGGCTGAACCGGTACAGATGAGCGAAACCGGAACAGATCTGGAAAGGGGGTGGCCTTAACGGCCTGATTTAAACCTTGCTGCCAGGCGATTGAGGGCGCTAGGCGATTGAGAGGGAGTTCAAGCCGTTTCGGCCAAGCTAAAAAAGCTTGGCGAGCCGGCTTGAGCCACCAGCTCAGTTCGATCAGGCGAAGGGGTTGGCGAACAGCAGCACCAGGGCGACCACCAGGCCGTAGATGGTGAGAGCTTCCATGAAGGCCAGGGACAGCAGCAGGGTGCCGCGGATTTTGCCTTCAGCTTCAGGCTGGCGAGCGATGCCTTCGACAGCGCCGCTGGCAGCGTTGCCCTGACCGATACCAGGGCCGATGGAGCCCAGGCCGACGGCCAGGCCAGCAGCCACAACAGACGCAGCGGAGGTGAGGGAATCCATGATGGAACGGGGAATGTGGGGCGCCGGGAGAGCGCGGATTGGACCGGGACGTTAACCCTGCGCCTGGGACACCTCGAGATCATCGAGATGGGCCCGGATCGAGCCGGACCTGCGCGCAGTGAGTTTGCCAGATCGGTTGGCCGATCTGGCGGAGCTATACAGGGATCAGTGGTGCTCTTCGTGCACCGCTTCGCCGATGTAGTTGGCGGCGAGGGTGGCGAAGATCAGTGCCTGGATGGCGCTGGTGAACAGGCCAAGGAACATGGCCGGTAGGGGCACGATCAGGGGCACCAGGAAGGCAAGCACTCCCACCACCAGCTCGTCGGCAAGAATATTGCCAAAAAGACGGAAAGATAGGGATAAGGGCTTAGTGAAATCTTCGATGATCTTGAACGGGAGCATGATCGGCGTGGGTTCCACGTAGTACTCAAAGTACCTGAAACCTTTGCGACTTAGCCCTGCATAGAAGTAGGACAAAGACACCAGCAGCGCCAGGGCGATCGTGGTGTTGATGTCGGCGGTGGGGGCTCCCAATTCGCCGTGGGGCAGGTGGATCAGCTTCCAGGGAATCAGGGCACCGCCCCAGTTGCTCACGAAAATGAACAGGAATAGCGTGCCGATAAATGGCAGCCAATCGCGATAGACCTTCTCGCCAATCTGTTCTCTGGCCAGATCGCGGATGTAGACCCAGATGAACTCCAGCAGGTTCTGCACGCCGCGGGGGTCGCGCTCCAAGCTGCGGGTGCCCACCACCACGAGGGCCAGCAGGGCACCGATCACCACCCAGGAGCTCAGGAAAACCTGGCCATGGAGACGGAGGTTGCCAAGTTGCCAGTAGAGCTGCTGGCCTACCTCTAGTGCGGCAAATGGTAGGTGCATGGACAGGGGAACCATGGGGACGGAGTGGTTCAGGGAGCAAGAACCGCCTGCAGCAGCAGGGCGGGTTTATAGAGCACGAATCCGGCCAGGGCCGGCAGTAGCTCAATGGCCGGAACTCGCAGGGCTGCTATCACCAGAAGTACCGGAACCAACAGCTGAAAGCGTCCGACGGAGCGGGAACCCTTGCCAAGGCTGGCCACACTGCGAGCTAAAAGCCGCAGATAGAGCATTCCAGAGCAGGCTCCCAACAACAAACTGGCGGCGGCGGAGCCACTAAAGAAGATCCAGCTGAGCGCCACCGCGGCGGTGGATACCGCCAGGGTGGCCATCATCAGGCGCTGCTGCAGGCGCACATAGTCGTCCATGGGGTCGACTTGCCGCTGAGCCTCACTTTTGGACTCCGAGGGGATCTCAGCATTGGCCTGGAGGCCAAGCGAGCCAGATTCCGCCAGGCCAAGCTCCGCTGCGCTAATCGCAGCGGCCTGATCAGCGAGGTGATCGATGGTCACGCCTGACCCGGAGGGGCATGCGGCGCCAACGTCTTCGGGTGTGGCGGCAAGAGCTGCCTGCAAGAACGAAGCCGTCTAAAAGCGGGCGGA
Source organism: Cyanobacteriota bacterium (assembly GCA_947463165.1). GTDB lineage: Bacteria > Cyanobacteriota > Cyanobacteriia > PCC-6307 > Cyanobiaceae > UBA5018. Next base: position 3,892 of record CANHSW010000044.1, on the reverse strand, counting down.
ATCTATCACGCAGGCCTTTGCCACCCCGGCAGAGGCAGTTGCCGCACCGCCTGAAAACTCAGCTGGCCACGGGCAGTTCCACGGGGATTACCACGGGCAGTAGCACCCGCTGGGCGATCAGTCTGCGGGCTCTTGCGCAGCGCTCCGTCGCCCCCATGGCCAGCTCCAGCTGGCCCAGGGGCAGCCCTGGGGCGCCCTCCGCCGCCTCGGCAAGGGGTAGATCCCCGAACTCCAGGTTCAGGGGCAGCAGATCGGGGCCGAGCAGGCTGTCGGAAGGCCAGCCCCATAGGCAGCGATTGCGCTCCATGGCGCAGTTCAGCAGCCGTTGATCGTCAGACCAATCGATTGGCTCCGTTGCATCGGCTGTCAGGAAGAATTCGAAGTGGCTGATCTCCGGATCGAGGGCTTCCACCAGCAGCCATTGGTCCCATTGGGGCAGAGACCGGGCCCGATCCAATAGCTCGCCGCCCAGTAATCTGGTCGGATCCCAAACTTCCGGATTGGAGAATCCGGCGAAGTGCAGGCCGGCATTAGCCACGAATTGCTGCAGTCGGCGCAGGTCGTAGCTGGTTTCCTGCGGATGCAGGTACATGTCGGCGAAGTTGGAATCGGCCCTGGTGTCCAGCGCCCAGCGCTGCTCGTGATGGCGCCGCAGCCGGTTGGCGGCTGGCAGTTCGTTGAATAGTTGGCGCCCCAACTTCAGCCCCAGTTCGCCCGTGCCCACCTGCAGCAGGCTGAGGGCCCTTTGGCTGCGGTGGATCTCCCAGCGACCGGCATCGGCATACAGGAACAGATGCAATACCCCCTGGGGCGCCAGTTGGGCCGCCAGGGCCCGCAGGCCCGCCTCGGGTTGGTCCAGGTGGTGCAGCACGCCCACCGAGTTGATGTAGTCGAAGCGGCCGCCGGGCTCCAGATCCAGCAGGCTGCGCTGCTCGATGCGCAGCTCCTCCACCTGGGCGGCGGCCCCGGAGCGGCGGGTGCGCTGTCGCGCCAGCTCCAGGGCTCCGCCGCTGATATCCACCGCCAGCACCCGGCTGCCAGGGTTGAGGTGGCACAGGTAGTCGGTGCTCACCCCGGTGCCGCAGCCTGCATCGAGGATGCGCCAGCGGCGGGGTGCGCCAGTGGGGGCAGCTGACAGGTAGCCGCGGGCGGCGGCCAGGGCACTGTCGACGCACCAACGCCAGTTGTAACCAGGCGGTGGCCCGTCCTGGATTGGATCGCCCGGATAGGGGAAGCGGTCGTAGAAGGCGCTCACCACGGGGGTGGCGGCATCGCGGGGCCCGGCTGCGGGGCTGATGGAGGCCTCGGACATTGGCGGCGGATTGGGCTGGGGCGAGCTTTTCATGGGCTGGCCCCAGCTTTGGCGGTGCCTGGCCAGCCTGCTGCAAACATTTGTTCAAGACCGGCGATTTGACGCCTGGGCGAGCCGTAACCTTCCAAAGCCAGGCTCGCTCTCCGTCAATGACCGTGACCGCCAGCAGCGGCAGCACAAGGGTTTCGCCCCAGCGCTACGACACCCTGCCGCTCTCCAGCGTCCGTCAAGCCGTGCAGCAGGATCGTTTCCCCGATGGGGGCGAACTCGGCAACCTGCTCAATTTTTTCCAGAGTGGCCAGCTGCGGGTCGAGGTGGCCCGTCGCATCAGTGCTAACGCGGAATTCATCGTGGCCCGTGCGGCCAACCGTATCTTTACTGGCGGCACGCCGCTCTCCTATCTCGATGGCCCCCTGAAGCCCGCCGGCCCAGCGGATGCCACGCCGCTGGCGGCCGATCAGCTGGCCTTCCAGCAATCGGTGCAGACCTTCTCCCAGGGCACCGTTAACAAGGGCAATTTGTTCAGCCGTCTGCTGGACGGCGCTGGCGGCGATGCTGACGTGCGCGTGGTGTTGCCCAGCGGCTTCAGCCCGATTGCGGTTGGTCGCTACGGCACCGAGCGGATGAAGAAATCCGTGCGCGACCTGGCCTGGTTCCTGCGCTACGTGGGCTATGCCCTGGTGGCCGGCGATCCCAGCATCTTGGCCGTAAACACCCGTGGTTTGCGAGACATCCTGGAGCAGGCCTGCTCCCTTACCGCCACCAACGTGGCCCTGCAGGAGATGCGTGCCGCAGGCGCCGGTTTGCTGAAGGATTTGCCCGAAGGCCGCCAGCTGCTGATCGATTACTTCAATGTGCTGATTGGTGAGTTGGCGGTGGCCACTCCCTCGGCCCGTCAACGGCTGGGTAGCCCTGAGAACCAGGGTCTGCAGTTGCCTGCCACCTATGCCTTGGCCGCTGCGGGTTCACCCCGTTATGTGCTCAAGACAGCCATGACTGGCGGTCAGAAGGCCGAGGTGATTCGCGCCGCTTACCGCCAGGTTTTTGAGCGAGACATCGTCAAGGGCTACAGCCAGGTGGTCTGTCCTGTGGAGGCCACCCAGCTGCGCCAGGGTCAGATCTCCATGCGCGAATTCATTCGCTGCCTGGGCCGCAGCAACGAGTATCTCAAGCAGTTTTACGGCCGCTTCTCCAACAGCCGCGTGGTGGAACTGGCCTTCCGCCACTTCCTGGGTCGGGGGGTTAGTTCCATAGAAGAATTCCGTAGATATTTCGCGATCGTTTCCCAGCAAGGCCTTGCTGGCCTGGTTGATTCCCTGGTTAACACCATGGAGTATGCCCAGGTTTTTGGCGAAGAAACCGTTCCCTATCTCCGCGATATTGGCGAGGAAGCCCAGGAGAGCGCCGGCTGGGGCAGCAACCGCAAGTTGTTCCGCTTTAGTGCACCTTTTGAAGGCGCACCTCAATACATCACCCTCTACGCCTCCTACCGCCAGCCCTTCGCCGACCAGCACCCCTATGGCGGTGGCAATGATCCGCTTGCGCTTACCTACGGGGCCATCTTCCCCTCAGGTACTGCCAATGTAGCCACCCGTCCGGCGCCCTTCAGCTACGACAGCCGTCGAATTTTGATCGGCAACGGCCTAGCCCAGCCGGGTCAGATGGCCACCGCCCAATTCCGCAAGGCCAGCCCCCGTCGGGTGGGTCCCAAGCTGGTGCGCCTGCAGCAAATCCCCACCGGTGGCAATTCCGTGCCCCGTCGTGGCGGCCAGCCCAGCATCCGCAACACCGAATCCAGCACCCAGGCCGTCATCCGCGCCGTTTACGTGCAGGTGCTTGGCAGCGCTGGCTACGAGGGCGAGCGCTGCAAGGTGGAGGAGATCAAGCTGGAGAACGGCGATATCAGCCTGCGGGAGTTCGTGCGTCAGGTGGCCCGCTCCACCGCCTTCCGCCGTCGCTATTGGAGCGGCCTCTACATCACCAAGGCAATTGAGGTGATGCATCGCCGCATCCTCGGCCGGCCCACCCTGGGCCGCTGGGAGATCGATGCCTACTTCGACACCGCCGCTCGCAAGGGCTTTTACGGAGTGGTCGATGCCCTGCTCGCCAGCCGCGAGTACAGCGATTGCTTCGGTGAGGACACCGTGCCCTTCGAGCGCTTCCTCACCCCTGCCGACCGCAACGCCCGCAAGGTGCCCGGTCTGAATCGCCTCATCGATTTCGACGCGATTCCAGATCTCACCCCCCGCAAGCGTCCAGACGTGGCGCCTGCGGCCCAGATCAGCACCCCAGCCAGCCTGGTGACCCGCAACCTGCCCAATCGCCGTCGGGTGATCGTGGGTGGCTGGAGCGCCAAACTCACCGGAGGTGAGGTCGCCGCCAAGCCCCAGGCTCAGACTGGCCCTGGCACCATTCGCCAGGCCCCTGCCCCCACCCGCAGCTGGAGGCCCACCGCCCCTGGCACCACCACCCGCTGGACCATTGGTGGTGTGGCGGCTGGATTCAGCTCCTCCTCCAGCGCTTCTTCCACACGCCCAGCTGGTGGTTGGCGCGCCACCGTCAGTACCGGCAGCTTCAACG
>CANHSW010000043.1 GCA_947463165.1 Cyanobacteriota bacterium | reverse complement strand
TGTCGCCGCAGAGCACCCGGTCGCCCTTGCTCAGCACATTGATGATGCCGGCTTCCATGGCGGCGGTGCCGCTGCCGGCCAGCACCAGCACGTCGCCGCTGGTTTGGTGCAGCCACTTGAGCTGCTCGGTGGTGCGCTTAACGATCTTTTGAAAATCGGCGCTGCGGTGGCCGATCGGATGCCGGCTCATCGCCAGCAGGACTGTTTCCGGCACCGGGGTGGGGCCGGGGATCATCAGGGTCAGCTTGTCCTGCATGGGGGTGTCTAAGGGCGGCGCGGCGCTGGCGCAATCGACCACCATAAAAAACTGTCAACTGCCCCCTCGCCTTGGCCGATCCCGCCCGCCGCGGCTACACCCTGCCGGTATGGCTGGCCGCCGCCGCCTGCGCCGCCGTGGCGGCCCTGCGCGGCGAGCCCTGGCAAGCCGAGCGCTGGCTGGAACTGCTGGAACCAGCGGGCCTGGCGCCGGTGCCGGTGCAGGCGGCCGCGGCCCTGGGCGATGGCTGGACCCTGGCCGAGAGCCGCTGCGACCCCGGCGAGGGCCTCGATCTCACCCGCGGCCTGGCGGTGTGGGTTCTGGCCCGCTGGCTGGAGCCTTCCCCTGCCAGCTCTGGCGCCAAAGGCGGGGAGGACACCCGGGGAGAGCAGCAAGCAGAGAAAGGGCAGCAGCCAGATCAAGATCAAGATCAAGATCAACACCCCTGGCTGCAGCTGGAGGCCGGCGAGGGGGTGGGAATAATCGCCAGCAGCGGCCAGCTGTGTATCTCGGCCTATGCCCGAGCCCTGCTGCACACCAACCTGCGGCCCCTGGTGCCCGCCGGCCGGCGCCTGCAGCTGCGGGTGGTGTTGCCCAGCGGCAGACAGCTGGCGGAGCGCACCAGCAACGCGGCCTTCGGGGTGGTGGAGGGGCTGGCGCTGATTGGCACCCAGGCCGCCAGCCAGGCCAGCGCCGATCCCGCCCAGCTGCAACTCACCCTCGACAACCTGGCGACGCGGTTGGCGGCGGCGGATTTTGGCGGTGAATTGATCCTGGTGCTGGGCGAAAACGGCCTCGATCTGGCGCCGCGGCTGGGCTTGCCAGCGCCGCTGCTGCTGAAGGTGGGCAACTGGCTGGGGCCGGTGCTGGTGGCCGCCGGCCAGGGGGGGGTGCAGCGGCTGCTGTTGTTTGGCTATCAGGGCAAGTTGATCAAATTGGCGGGCGGCATCTTCCACACCCACCACCACCTGGCCGATGGCCGCGCCGAAATCCTCACCGCCCTGGCGGCCCTGGAGGGCCTGGCCGGCCCCGAGCTGGAGGCGCTCCACGGCGCCGCCAGCGTCGAGACGGCCCTGGCGGAACTGCAGGCCTACCAGCCAGAGCTGGCCAGCCGGCTGCGGTCGCGGCTGGCGGCCACGATTGAGCGGCGCACGGCTCAATACCTGGCCCGCCACGATGCCGCAGGCATGGAAGTAGGAGCGGTGCTGTTTGATCGCGGTCGCCAGGTGTGCGCCGTGGGGCCCATCGGCGCCCATTGGCTAGCCAACTAGTTAGCTGGCCAGGCCAAGGCGTGAACTCAACAGCCAGTGCCTTGGGGCAACAGCCAGTCAGTCAGCCACCTATCAGCCCGAGAAAAGGGCTGGCAGCCAATTTCGCCTATGCAGCCAATTTGATCCAGACAACCGCTTTAATCTCGATCAGATTTTGCCATAGGACCAATTTTTATGGGACCAATATTTATGGGGCCAATTTTTATGGGGCCATTTTTTGCAGGCAATAGAGAATACCCATGTTTGCTCCAATGCCAGTCCTTGAGTTTGTGCGGGGGCCAACCAGGCCGATCTCCTGCAATCCTTATTCCTGCAATCGCCTACCCGCAACAGCCCACCTGCAATCGCTTCTCCGCAATGATTATCCCGCAATATTTGCCCTGCGGATGTTTTGTTGAATCGGCGATGCCACTGCGGGGGCTCAATTGAGCACAGTCAACTGGCGGATACCCAACCGCTGAATGCTGGTGGCCACCTGCTGGAGCGCTTTTCGATCTGGCAGACAGATGCAGCCCACGCCGGGGAAGCAGTTGTGGATGCCGAGGGCGGAGCGGCTGGTGCTGAATTGGGGCTTTAGATCGATCCAGAGGTCTTGACCCCAGGGTTGCGGCGCCCCCAGGCGATAGCGGCCCGGCGGCAGCGGCGCGGCGTTGCCCGGTGACCAGCGGCGATCGTGCAGTTGGCGCTGGCGCTCCCCGGAAGCCGCCTGCCAGCTGGCCAGCAACCTGCGGCCATCCCTCAGCTTCAGCAGCCAGATCGGATCGCCACTGGCAAAACTGCGGCGGCTGCGCTCCAGGGTGAGCAGGGCCTCGGCAGCGGCCACCTGGGGAAACAGGGCCAAAATCAGCGCCAGCACCGGGCCCATCCCACGGCAGCGACTCGGGATCCCCATCAGCTCAGCAGGCAAACAACCCGATCAGCATGCAACGGATTGAGCAACCTTGGATTAAGCGGCAAAGGATTTAACAGCCAAATAATTGAACAGCCATGGATTTAGAAGCCATGGATCCGGGGCAGTGGATCGGGTCCGTAATCAAGCAGCTGAGCCGAAAACAAAAAGCCGGGCAGGGGAAAAGATGCCGCACGGGCCCGGATACCAGCACAAGTGCCGCCGTCGACCGGAACTGCCGCCGGGATCGACCTAGGCTTGTTCGAATGACCAGGGCCGAGCAGCAATGACCAGCATCGACGCCACGTCGCAGTCGTCTCGCCGGCCGGCGATCGTGATTCTCGACTTCGGCTCCCAGTACTCGGAGCTGATCGCCCGGCGGGTGCGCGAAACCGAGGTGTTCTCCCTGGTGTTGGGCTACACCACCACGGCTGAGGAGCTGCGCCAGCTGGCCCCCCGGGGCTTGATCCTCAGCGGCGGGCCCAATTCGGTCTACGAGGAAGGGGCGCCGGTGTGCGACCCGGAGATCTGGGAGCTGGGCATTCCGGTGCTGGGCGTGTGCTACGGCATGCAGCTGATGGTGCAACAGCTGGGCGGATCGGTGGTGGCGGCCGGCCGCGCCGAATACGGCAAGGCGCCGCTGCACGTGGATGATCCGATCGGCCTGCTCACCAATGTGGAGAACGGCTCCACGATGTGGATGAGCCACGGCGATTCGGTGGAGCGGCTACCGGATGGCTTTGGGCGCTTGGCCCACACAGACAACACGCCAGAAGCGGTAATTGCCCACCAAGAACGTCGTCTTTATGGCGTGCAATTTCACCCGGAGGTGGTGCATTCCAGCTGCGGCATGGCGATGATCCGCAATTTTGTTTACCACATCTGTGGCTGCGAAGCCGACTGGACCACCGCCACCTTCATCGACGAGGCCCTGGCCGAAGTGCGGGAGCAAGTGGGTGACAAGCGGGTGCTGCTCGCCCTATCTGGCGGCGTTGATTCCTCCACGCTCGCATTCCTGTTGCACCGGGCGATTGGCGATCGACTCACCTGCATGTTCATCGACCAGGGGTTCATGCGCAAAGGTGAGCCCGAATTCCTGGTGGAGTTCTTCGATAAACGCTTCCATATCAATGTGGAATACATCAATGCCCGGGAGCGCTTCATTTCCAAACTCGCCGGTGTCACCGATCCAGAGGAAAAACGCAAACTGATCGGCACCGAGTTCATCCGCGTGTTTGAAGAGGAGAGCAAGCGGCTCGGCCCCTTTGATTTCCTGGCCCAGGGCACCCTCTATCCCGATGTGATTGAGTCGGCTGGCACCAACATCGACCCCAAGACCGGCGAGAGAGTGGCGGTGAAGATCAAGAGCCACCACAATGTGGGTGGCCTGCCCAAGGATCTGCAGTTCAAGTTGGTGGAGCCCCTGCGCCGCCTGTTCAAAGACGAGGTGCGCAAGGTGGGCCGCAGCCTCGGCCTGCCCGCCGAGATCGTCGGCCGCCAACCCTTCCCCGGGCCCGGCCTGGCTATCCGCATCCTCGGGGAAGTTACCAGCGAAAAACTCAACATCCTGCGCGATGCAGACCTGGTGGTGCGGGAAGAGATCCGCGCGGCCGGCCTCTACGACCAGATCTGGCAGGCCTTTGCCGTGCTGCTGCCCGTGCGCAGTGTCGGGGTGATGGGCGACAAGCGCACCTACGCCTTCCCGGTGGTGCTGCGCTGCGTCTCCTCAGAAGACGGCATGACCGCCGACTGGTCGCGGCTTCCCTATGACCTGATGGAGAAGATCTCCAATCGCATCGTCAATGAGGTGAAGGGGGTAAATCGGGTGGTGATGGATATCACCAGCAAGCCCCCCGGCACGATCGAATGGGAGTAGGGGTAGGGCAGGTGCTGGCCTTCCTAGGCCAGCTTCGATAGCATCAAATCCCAGCTCCTTGTCGCCTTGACCGCCGCTCCCGCGACCACCACCTCGCCGTCCGGCAACCAGGAACCGGACTTGCAGCGGCGGCTGCAGCAGGACAGCATTCAACTGGCCGGCCGCACCATCTATCTGAATCCCTTCCTCTACTGGCGCCGCTTTGACGCCAACACCGACCGCTGGCTGCGAGAACCAGGCCAGCTGCAGGAAGAGCAGATCGCCGTGAACCGCAGCCGCTTCTATCCCGAGCTCGACTGGCAGCTGCTGGAGGAAGAGCAGCGCCAGATCTGCGATGGCGCCGTGGAGATGTTCCTCAAAACCCTTGAGCTGATCATCACCTTCAACCCCGAGCTCACCGCCGGCCAACTGCTGGAGGTGGAGCGCAAGATGGCCGTCACCAAAAAGCGGGCCTTTGAGCGCTGGGTAGACCGCTCCTTGAAGCGCCGCCAGCGGGACGAGAGCCGCGATCGCCGCCGCTTTGATCGCGAGCGCAGCCTGCGCTCCTGGGGCGAGTGGCTGGGGCTGGAGGCCACCCGTCAAGCGGTGCTGCCCCTGGCGGCGCTGCTGGTGCTGGCGATGGGGAGCGGCTGGTGGTGGGGCAGCCGCCAGGTCTGCCGGCCCCTGGTGGTGGCTCCGGCCGTGGGCAGGCCAAACTGAAGCTATACGCGCCTGTCAGCTGCCATGGCCACCGATCCCCTCGATGCCCTGAGGCTGACCCTGATGCAAGACCTGCTGCCCGTGGGCATGGCCATGGTGGAACGGGCCCGCAAGGGCGGCCCCCGCGAGGTGCTGGCCGCCTTTGATGGCAACAGCGCCGATCCCCTCGGCCAGCTGCGAGAAGAGGGCGAACCGATCGCCAGCCAGATGCGGGAGGGCCTCGATCGCCTCAGCCCCGGCCTGGGCAATCCGGTGATGAAGGTGGAGGTGCGCGACGTGGCGGCCGAACCCTCCAGCCCGGCCGACGCCCAGGAGCTCAGCGAAGCCCTGCAACGCATCGCCAGCCGCCTGGGAGAGCTGCAGCGACAGCTACCCCTGAGCACTGACCGCCCCGACCGTGCCAACTAATTGACCGATCAAATCAACCGATCAATCAAGTCACCCACAAGATCAAGTTGCGCGCCAATCAAATCAACCGCCAACTAAACAACTAAACAAATTCCCAGTTGACTAGAATGCCCAACTGATTATGGCCCGCGCCAAAGCCCAGCCTTCCCGCCACTGCGGCATGGGCCAGCAGCCAGCCGCCTTGATGTTGATCGTGCTGCTGTTCAGCTCTGCCATGGTGGCGCGCCTGGCCTGGCTGCAACTGCTGCATGGGGCGGAGAATCGGGCCCGCGCCGACGACAACCGCATCCGCCTGATGCCCCGCAATCCCATGCGCGGCCGGCTGCTGGATCGCAACGGCGCGGTGCTGGCCACCAGCAGGCTCACCTATGGCCTCTACCTGCAGCCCCAGGAATTGCGCAAAGACCAGTGGCCGGCCCTGCGGGATCGCCTGGCTCAGGTAGTCGGCCTGCCGGCGGCCCAGCTGGAGCAGCGACACCAACAGGGCGACCACGGCGATGGCTTTCGCATCGAGCTGGCCAACCCCCTGACCCCCGAGCAGGTGCTGCGCTTTCGCGAACAGTCCGGCCAGCTGCGCGGCGCGGAGGTGGATGTGGACGTGATGCGCAGCTATCCCCATGGCCCGCTGGCTTCCCACGTTCTCGGCTACACCAGCGGCATTACGGAAGAGGAATACAAGCAGCTGGAGCCCAAGGGCTACCGGATTCGCGATCGGGTGGGTCGCAGCGGCATTGAAAAAGCCTATGAAGCCCATCTGCGCGGCGAATGGGGCGGCCAGCAGGTGGAGGTGAATGCCGCCGGCCAAGTGCAGCGCGTGCTGGGGGACAAGCCGGCCCGGGCCGGCAAAGACCTGCGCCTGACGCTGGACCTGCCCCTGCAACAGGCCGCTGAACGGGCCCTCGACAAGGTGGGCAAGGGGGCGATCGTGGCCATGGATCCCCAGACCGGGGCGATCCGTGCCATGGCCAGCCGGCCCAACTTCAATCCGAATCTGTTCTCGCCCGGTCCCACCATGGCCGAATGGGAGGCGCTGAATGGTCCTAACGCGCCGCTGCTGAATCGCGCCTTCCAAGGCTTTCCGCCTGCCAGCACTTTCAAAATCATCACCACCATCGCCGCCCTGGAGTCGGGCAAGTTCAACGCCAACTCCAAGGTGATGACTATGAAGTCTTTCTGCTATGCGGGGCTCTGCTACGGCGACCATGGCGCCCACGGCGCCATCGGCTTCCCCATGGCCCTGGCGGTGAGCAGCAACACATTTTATTATCAGTTAGGCCTGCAGATTGGGCCAGATCAGCTATTTGCCGCTGCCCGGCGCCTGGGTTATGGCAGCGTCACTGGGCTGGAGCTGCGGGGCGAGGAAAGCTCGGGATTACTGGGGGATCAAGCCTGGAAAAAACGGGTGCTGGGGGAACCCTGGACCCCGGTGGACACGATCACCTCCTCGATCGGCCAGGGGGCCCTGCAGGTGACGCCGATCCAGATGGCACGCATGTATGCAGCGGTAGCGAATGGCGGCTGGCTGGTAACACCCCACCTGGTGGAACGCCCGACGCCGCGGCGCTGGCTCGCTCTCAAGCCCGTCACCCTGGCGGTGGTGCGCGATGGCCTGCGCCAGGTGGTGACCAACGGCACGGCCACAATCCTCAACGACCCCAAGCTGCCGCCGGTGGCCGGCAAGACCGGCACCGGCGAGGATCCGCCCCGCCCCGACCATGCCTGGTTCGGTGGCTACGCCCCCGCCGACAAGCCCAGCCTGGTGATCATCGCCTTTGGCGAAAATTCCGGCGGCTATGGCGGCACCGTGGCGGCACCGATGGTGAAGGCGCTGATGACCACCTGGTTTCGCGGCCGCTGAACCAGGCGGAGCAGCAGCCGGGGAGAGCCTGGGAAAGGCGATTTGAGCGGTTAGCTCAAGCCACCAGCTGGTCGACGGGCCGGCTGGTGGGGCCGGCCTGGGGGTCAAGCAGATTGCGGTAATAGCGCCGTAACTGGGCGGTGGCGCCGGCCCAGCCCCAGGCTTCCGCCTCCCGGCGGGCATGGCAACTCAATATTTGGCGTTGCTCTTGATCGCCCAGCAGCCGCAGCACCGCCGCGGTGAGGCTGGCGGCGCCGCCGTCCTCGCCATCGGGCTCGTACAGGCAGCCATTCACCCCATCGGTGACGATGTCGGGGATGCCGCCCCGGTTGGCCCCCACCACCGGGCAACCCGCCGCCATCGATTCCAGCAGCACCAGGCCCAGGGTTTCGGTGCTGGAGGGAAAGACAAAGGCGTCGCCACTTGCATAGGCGGCCGCCAACTCCTCCCCGGCCAGGTAGCCCACAAAGGTCACCGGCAGCCCGCTGAAGATCTCCTCCAGGCGGCTGCGGTGGGGCCCATCGCCCACCAGGGCCAAGCGGGCATCGGGCAGGGCTTCCAGCACCGGCTTGATCCGCTCGATCTGCTTCTCGGCCGACAGCCGACCGATGTAGAGCAGCAGCTTGCCGGTGTCGCTGTGGCCCCCCAGCAACCGCTCTCGGCTGGCGCTGCTGCGCAGCTCCGGTCTGAACATCTCGGTATCGACGCCCCGCTGCCACAGGGCCGTGTGCAGGATGCCCTTTTCGCTGAGTTCGGCCACCATGGCCGTGGAGGTGCAGAGATTGAGTTGGGCCTGGTTGTGGGCGGCCTTGAGCAGTTCCCACAGCAGCGGCTCCAGCAGACCCATGCCGTAGTGCTCCAGGTATTTCGGCAGGTGGGTGTGGTAGCTGGCCACCAGCGGATAGCCCTTGGTCTTGGCCAGCCAGATGCCCCCCAAGCCCAACACGGCCGGGTTGATCACATGCACAAGATCGGGCCTGAATTGATCGAGCGCTTCTGCCACTGCCGGGCGGGGCAGGGCCAACTTCAATTCCGGGTAGAGGGGCAGCGGCATCGCCGGCACCCCCATCACCCGGGCGCCCATGTACTGCTCAGGGGCCCCTTCCGGGCAAAAAATCAGCACCTCATCGCCGGCTTCCACCAGGTGGCGCACGGTCTTGGTGAGCCGGGTGACGATCCCATCCACCTTCGGCAGGAAGGTCTCGGTAAACAGGGCGATCTTCAAGGGGTCACCCGCTGCCTCAGGCCTTGGAGATGGCGGCGGCCTGCTGGCTGGTCCAGGCCGACACACAGGGGATGCGGCTGCGATCGCAGCGGTCGGCCCAGCGGCGAGCCACCTCCACCACCTCCCGCAGCAAACCGTCATCGAGGGTGGTGGGCTGCAGGCCCAGTTCGATGAAGCAACGGTTGTCCACGATCAAATCGTTCTCGATCGCCTCCTTGCGCGGATTGGGCAGGAAGTTGAGCTCGGCGCCGGTGAGCGCCGCCACCTTCTTGGCCAGCTCGCCCACCTGGTGACTCTCGGTCATCTGGTTGAAAATCTTCACCTTCTCGCCGGCGGCAGGCGGGTTTTCCAGGGCCAGCTGCACACAGCGCACCGAATCTCGGATGTGGATGAAGGCGCGGGTCTGGCCGCCGGTGCCGTGGACGGTGAGCGGATAGCCAATCGCCGCCTGCATCAAAAAGCGGTTGAGCACAGTGCCGTAATCGCCGTCGTAGTCGAAGCGATTGGTGAGCCGGGGATCCTGTTCGGTGAGCTCGGTATTGGTGCCCCAGACAATGCCCTGGTGCAGGTCAGTGACGCGGATGCGGTCGTTTTTGTTGTAGTAAAAAAACAGCAACTGATCCAGCGTCTTGGTCATGTGATAGACGCTGCCCGGATCTGTGGGGTGCAGGATCTTCTCGGTGAAGCGGCTGCCATCGGGCTGGGGCACCTCCACCGTGAGGTAGCCCTCGGGGATGGTGGCGCCGCGGTGGGAGCCGTAGCCATAGACGCCCATGGTGCCCAGGTGCACGATGTGGCAATCAAGGCCGCTCTCCACAATCGCCACCAGCAGGTTGTGGGTGCCGTTGACGTTGTTATCGACGGTGTAGCGCTTGGTGGCGCTGGTCTTCATCGAATAGGGGGCGGCCCGCTGCTCGGCGAAGTGCACCACCGAATCCGGCCGCTCGCTGCGCAGCAGCTGCAACAGTCCGTCGTAATCCTGGGCGATGTCCAGGTTCACGAAGCGCATGGCCCGGCCGCCCAGCTGCTGCCAGGCCAGGAGCCGGTCCTGAATGGTGGCGATCGGAGTGAGCGACTCAATCCCCAGATCTACGTCGATCTTGCGGCGACTGAGGTTGTCGACCAAGACCACGTCATGGCCGGCATCGGCCAGGTTCACAGCACAGGGCCAGCCGCAAAAGCCGTCACCGCCGAGAACGAAAACCTTCACCCCTGACTCCTGCAGTGCGAGCGGATGCTCCGGAGCGCAAGCTACTACAGGCGTCTGGCCAAACCGATCAACTACCGATCAACTGCCGATCAACTGATCCGGGCCGCCACTGCCAGCAGCAGCAGCACCAGGCCAAGGCCAAGGCTCCAGAGCAGCCTGGCGTTGACGCCGCTGGTTTCGCCCTGCTCCATCACCACCATGCGGGGCTCCTTGGCAAAGGCGTTCAGGCGCCCACCGTCCTCTTCCGTGACCTGCATCCGCTGACAGCGACAAGCTGGTCAAGATATGGAGGCCGGCCCCATCCGGTGGCCAGTTGGCACGGAACTTCACGAGCTGGCGCTGGCCAAACGGCGGTCAGCCAACCGGGGCCCATTCAGCTGCCGACGCGGCCGCTGCTGGGGGAGCTGGGGCTGGCCTGGGCCCGCATCGGCAGTCGGCCGGCCCGAAAGGCGCTGCGGCCGGCCTCGGTGGCCAGGGCCATGGCCCTGGCCATGGCGGCGGGGTCCCCGGACAGGGCGATGGCGCTGTTGATCAGCAGGGCATCGGCCCCCATCTCCATCGCCTGGGCGGCCTCGCTGGGCACGCCAATGCCGGCATCCACCACCACCGGCACCCGGGCGCTCTCGATGATCAGGGCGATATTGGCGGCGTTGCGGATGCCCTGCCCGGAACCGATGGGCGAACCCAGGGGCATCACCGTGGCACAGCCGGCCTCCTCCAGGCGCTTGGCCAGCAGCGGATCGGCATTGATATAGGGCAGCACGGTGAAGCCCTCTCGCACCAGCTGTTCGGCGGCCTGCAGGGTGCCAATCGGATCGGGCAGCAGGTGCCGGCTGTCGGGGATCACCTCCAGCTTCACGAAGTTGTTGTCCTCCTGGCCCGCCAATTTCGCCAGTTCGCGCCCCAGGCGCGCCACCCGAATCGCCTCCTCCGCGGTGGCGCAACCGGCCGTGTTGGGCAGCATCCAAATCCGCTGCCAGTCGATCGCCTGCATCAGTCCCAGGTGGCCGGCGGCCTGGCTCTGCACGCGGCGCACAGCCACGGTGACGATGTCGCAACCGCTGGCGACCAGGCTGGCCGCCATCAGCTCCATGCTCGGGTATTTGCCGCTGCCGGTCATCAGCCGGCTGGTAAAGCGGCGCCCCCCGATCGTCAGGGCATC
>CANHSW010000042.1 GCA_947463165.1 Cyanobacteriota bacterium | reverse complement strand
GCCGCCTTGGCGGCGCTTTTTGGCGAATTTAAATTGGCATCCAACGGTCGATGCGCAGCTGAGCGCGATCGAATCGAGCAGAGAATCCGAGCGGCTGAGGAGCGAGACCGAACAGCTGAAGATCGAGAACGCACGGCTCGCCAAGCTCGAATCCAAGCTCGACTTGCTGCTACGCAATGCCGATTCCTCCTCGCCGATTCCCCCCTCAACCGACTGCAACTGAGCGAAACCCTCGCTCTGCTACTTGAGGATCTGAGATTGGGCTGAATGCAGTTAACCCTGGCTGAGTGGCTATTGCCCTGAGGCCTGTGGAGCCGATTAGCGCCACCGGGAGATCACTGAAACCGGTGGCTAGCTAGCCGATCGCGGCTATGCCACGCCTGTGGATCTCGCTGGCGTAATCGGTCCAGGTGCCTTGCCCCCAGTAGCGGAAGCAACTGGTTTCCAGCAGCAGCAGGTATAGCAGTGCTTCTTGATAGTGGCGGCTGCTGGTTACCCTTGGATCCTGGGCCACCAGGGGGTCAAATACCTGGTGAAACCGGGCACTGAGCTGGTTCATTGGCTCCAGCACGTTGGCGTAGCCCTCCACCCAGCTGAGGTTGTTGGTCCAGGAGGCGCCGGCCATCGAGAAGCTGGAATCGCTGGCCTTGAGCTGGGCGATCGCCGCCTGCACGGATTCAGCGCTGGGCTGGCTGCCCACCTGTTGCCAGAGTTTATGTTGCTGCACCGCCTGAATCTGCGGGTAGTCACTGTCTTGCACCCCGGCAGCCTCCAGCAGCTCCAGGTATTCCGTACCGTTGATCGCCACCGTTTCATTACTTGCCACCGTGTCGTTGGTTGCCATTGCGGCGTTGCTGTCGCCTGCCTGGTTCGCAATGCGGCGATGGGCCTGGATGTAGGCAGGCGGAAACTCATTCATCATCACGCCGCCGTTCTCGCCGTCGGCAATCTGCGCCACCAATGACGGAATCATGCGGTCGCCCAGGGTTTGGCGGCCCAGCCCCAGGGCCTCGTAGTAGGGCTGCATCTGACCCACCAGCTTGGTATCGGAACCCTGGGTTTTGATCAACGCCAAGATGGTGGCCTCCTCGCCGTTGGAGCTGCGGGCCACGAGCTGCTGGGGGATGAACTTCTGCTCCTGGCGCAGGCTGGAACCATCAAAATTTTCGACGCTGTGCTCCTGCACCAGCAGCCAGCGGTAGCCACACTCTTGCAGAGCCTTCACTAAGGCATAGAGGGTGTCGGGGTGATTTGGTAGGTGCATTTCCGGTGGCGAGAACCCCTTCACCCGTTGCAGGGCTTCTCGGCCAAATAGGGCCGCGAACTGGTGCTGCCAGGCCAGGATCTGCAGCTTTAGATCGGGAATCGGCGTGGAGGGGGCTACAGCGTGGCTCCAGAAGCTGCCCAGCCATTCCACATGCGGTTGCATGGAGGAATCACAGGCGAGGAATTTCAGGGCATCGAGAATGTCGTGGCGACCCATCTGCTCAACACCCCAGAGCAGATTGCCAGAATAATCCAGCATGATCCGGGGATTGCAGCCTTCCTGAATCAGCTGGGGAATGATCTTGGCCAGGCGCCTGTAGCACTGGGCAAATGGTTCGGCATTGTGGTTATCGCCTTCGCCGGGGTGCTCCAGCATGTACTGCAGGTGGGAGATCAGTTCTCCCTGCGCGCCGGCTGGAATTGTGGGCTGGTGCATGTGGAGCGCACAGGCAAAGCCAGAGCGGATCTGATCCAGGTGGAGATTGGTGCGCGGCAGAAACAACGGGCCGGCCTGTTGCATCAAGGCCAGAATTTCGGCTTCAGAGCCAGCGATCGGCGGCAGGGATTGGTGACTCACAAATTGGCTCATGGATAGTTGACTTCAACTTGAGGGCCTAGGCCCGCTGCGCGGGCGCAGCTCCCAGCGGGTCCGGAGCCTGGGGGGTGTGAGCTGGTTCAGTCACGGATAACAGCACCGTAGCTGCAGGGTGCTGACATCTGATGCGCTCCGGCCTTGACATCAACCTGCTGGTCGACGCGCAGGATTTCGGGGATCAGGACAGGATCGAGAACAGCCCTCCCCTCTGCTCTCCTCTCCTCCCATACCACTATCTCCACCATCCCACAGCCAACGGCAGGGCGGTCGTCATTCAACTCCTGGAGACCAGCTCCATCAAGCCCTGGCGCTGCTGGGGGGTCAAAGGCGCAAGTCCGATCCTCCCGTTCAGCCGGGAGCAGGCGAATTCTCCGGGCCTCCACCGGTAAGTGCTACGGAGTTACGACTTGATAGTAGACAGCCAGGCGGTGACTTCCATATGCTGCCCCCGAAATCGGCCCCTCGGTGAAGCCAAAATGTTCAAGCTGAACACACTTGACTTGAATCTGAGGGGAATATTCGTGGCTTTTTCTCTGCTTTCACTGGCTTGCGTGCCGATTGAAGCCTTTGCAAATGCTCGGCAAAATTCGCCGCAATCAGCCACTGCATCGACGAGGGTTTACGAGGGTGCAAAGGCCAAGCTTACGCGAGATCTTTATCCGGCTTATCGAATACTGGATCGCTTGATGAGTGCTAACCCAGCGATAAAGCAGAATGCTTCAATTGCGGTGAGAAGCTTGGACGAGCAAACGTGTAAGCAGCTCATTGGTGAAAATGCCCTTTGCGGTATCGCTGCAAATCTTCCAAATGTAAGCAAAGAAGATAATCTAATGATCTGGGCGCTTCAGGTGGCTGCGGCTCAAACTCCAGATTTAAACGCCTATGCGACAAGCGCCAATAATAGAATAGTCATCAACAGGGCCTTGTATGACGCCCTCGCGAATAACATAGAAGGCAAGTCCTGTGTAATTGCCCATGAACTAGCTCACCTTCATAAAGATCATACCAAGCTGAAGCGGCAGGCTCTAGATCAATTTAACAACGAAGCAGCCGAAAAAATCTCAGCCGCTGTGGCAAATGCAAAACGAGCAAATGAATCTCAGCAGTTTTGGAGTGTCGTGGCCATCGGTCTTAATGCGGCGAGTGCTGGTCTTAATTCAGGCGCTGGCAACTATTCTGCTGCAGCTAACGCTAATTTTCAAAACCAGGTCCTCGCTTCCCGTATAGCCAACGATCAAAATGCTGGCAATATAATGTTTTCGCAATTGATGCAGCAAGCCGCCAACCTGGCGCCTCAAGTGGCATCATCCCTGGGCCAGATGGATGGGCTGCCAGGTCAGCTTGTCAAGAGAACAATGGTAGACGTAAATAGCTATCTTGGCGAGGTTAACGCAAAAATGAGTGAGACTTCCAGGTCTCATGAGTATGAATCGGATTCCATGGCCGTTGAATTCTTGGCGAATGTTGGCATTAATCCCAAGGGCTGTATTGATGTAATCGCGACCCTGCACCGTGGCAGCTACAAGCCAATAGCCGCTGTCGGCGATTCGCACCCTGGCGAAGTTGAGCGTATCAATAATATTCAAGATGCTATTGAGGCCAAGGCGGCGGCCTACAGAAGGGCTAAATCACAAATAGTTAAGCCAGGGGCTTTGCCATATCGTTATGATGAACGCTTGGAAATTGTCACTGTTTATCCCAGGGGTTCCAAGGTTTATTCGAGCACGGCCTCTGAATCGCAGTCGGTGGACACTTTGCTTGGGAAATGATGGGGGTATGTGGTTTGCCTGACAAATGATCGGGAGCCAGGATGTTTCGCTTGCAAAAGTGCGTGGTTTGACAGATATGAACAACCTGAACGCCTGCCCACCACCACCACATCGCGCGCCGGATCTGATCAGCTTGTGAAATGGGTAGTTACAGTTATTTGGTTAATATTGGGCTGGTTAATGGCCAGGTGGTTAATGCTGATCTTCAGGTGGAAACCGCTGAATGAACGCCGCCAGCGCCATCGGCCCGCAGTGGCAATGCCAGCTGCCCCCACCTGGGATGCGCCGCCAGCACTGCACCTGCAGCTGCGGATCGGCGCTGGACATTAGCTGCAAGCGGTAGCAGTATTCGGCGTCGGCGGCCTGCTCCACCCTGGCCAGTGCTTCTGCCTGGGGCTGGCTGCTCAGGAAGGCGCCAAGAAAAGCAGAGGCAGTGCCGCTTTGCCGCAGGGCTGCCGCAAAACGCCAGGCCGCACCGCTGGGATAGCCATCATGGTGAAGGTAATAGTGGAACTCTTCAGCTAATTTTCCATCAGCTGATGGAAAATTAGCTGATGGAAAACCGATGAAGCTATAAACGGCGCGGGTAGACAAGGGGACGAGGCGGGTGCTCTTACCAGTGCCACGGCTGTATCAGTTGCGCCCCTGGATCAGTGCCACCGTTATATCCGTAGCGCTGCTGTATCGGTTGCGCCGCTGGATGATAGGTAAGCCTGGGTGAATTGCTAGGGCTGCTTGCGTAGCCACTGAACAAGGTGAGCTCCCTGGTGCCTTTCATTAAGCGGTTGTTTTTATGGCCGCTGGGCACGGTATGTTCCTCGGTGCATCGCCCCAAAGGGCTGTTCGATATCCTAGTATTTGGCTTCATTTGTTGCGAAATTATCCCGCTGCATACTTCCCCCTCTGCAAAATCACCCCGATGTAACCCCCCCCCCTGCTGCAAGATGTCCCCCCTGCAAGTCACCCCCTGCTTGTTCGGTGACGATTAGATAGCAGCGGTATGTGCCACCTGCCCCTGCTCCTCGCCAGGGCTGTGCTGTTCAGTGGCCGCCCAGGGCGCTTGAGTTGGTGTGGGGCTGGCGGTTTTGGTGGGGGGATGCAGCTAACGCTGGCTTTTGGCACCTGGAGCATGGTCAGCTAGTGGAGGATCCGCAGCCAATGAGATGAACATCCGGGAGCTCAGTGATCAGTTCGAGCTAGACGCCCACGCGGATCAGGAATTTGTGGTGCTCACCCTGGCCGCCGGCATCATCGCCACCCTTGGCCTGCTGGCCAACAGCAGCGCAGTGGTGATCGGCGCGATGCTGATTGCTCCCTGGATGTTGCCGTTACGGGCCACAGCCTTTGCGATCCTCCAGGGGCGCCTGCGGCTGGTGGCCAGGGCCCTGGTCACCCTGCTGATCGGCATGGCCATCACCGTGGGGCTATCGGCCCTGCTGGGACTCTGGGTGGGGCTGCCGATTCTGGGTTCGGAGGTGGCGGCCCGCACCCAGCCGAATCTGCTCGACCTTGGCGTGGCCCTGGTGGCCGGCGCCATCTCGGCCTACGCCTCCGTTCGCTCCAAGGCCCTCTCGTCGTTGGCGGGTACCGCCATCTCCGTGGCCCTGGTGCCGCCGGTGTGTGCCTTCGGGTTGCTGAGCTCGAAAACCCTGTGGGGCGATGCCTTGGGGGCAGCGCTTCTGTTTGCCGCCAACCTGCTGGGGATCCTCAGCGGCAGCTTGATTGCCCTGGCGATTTGCCTACCTGAACTGCGGATGAATCTCTGGCGCAGCCGTCTGGGCTTGGTGAGCCTGCTGCTCACGGCTCTGCTGCTGATTCCCCTATCCGGCAGCTTCCTATCGCTGATCGCCCAGGCCCGCCGTACGGCCTCGCTGCAGGCGATTCAACAGGTGATCACCAGCTCCCTGAGGGACCGCACGATCACCCTGGGCAAGGATGCCGAATTGGTGAATGTGACGATTGATTGGGCTCAGAATCCACCGCTGATTCGAGCTGCGGTGCGGGTCACCAATCCGCGTCTGCCGACCGCCCGCCAGGTGGCCGACGTGCAGGCCTACATCAATCAAAGCCAACCGATCCGCTACAGACTCGTCGTTCAGCGGGTGTCGGTGGATGTGATTGGCCCGGAGACCAAGCCCAATCCCCCCGAACTAGTGCCTACCGACCACCCGGGACTGGAAGGTGAGGATGTCAATTTGCCCTCCGCGACCAGCAGCGGCTCTTAATCTGTAATTTGCATTCTCAATTTACATTGTCAAGCTGTATCCGTAATTTGCGTCGGTAATTGGCTTTGGCATGGACTATTGACTTGGATATGGCTAAGGATGCTTGGAAATGGGTAGTCTGCGCAGAGACCGCAGAGACTATCTGCTCCTGCCGGCAATCCGCTGGCGGCCGCATCCTCTGAAAGCCGCCACGGCTAGCGGTCAATGATTGCAGTCAAGGCTTGCGGTCAGGGCGACGGTTTGCGGTAATCCTGCAACTTTAATGCTGCCAAGCATGAAGTTTTGGGGGATATCTCAGTAGCTCCGCAAACCAGGCTGGCCCGTCGCCGCCAGGCCTGGAAGCCAGACTGGCCAGATGACGACCTCCCTCACCTCGTGGGCTGGTGCTCCCGCCGGCGCCAGCCCGGCCAGCGCCACCGATCCCTGCGTGCACTGCGGCTTCTGTCTGCCCAGCTGCGCCAGTTACCGGGTGCTGGGCACGGAGATGGATTCCCCCCGAGGTCGCATCCATGCCCTCAAGGCCATCGCCGCCGGCGAGCTGCAACTCGACGCCACCGTCGCCAGCCATTTCGATTCCTGCCTCGGCTGCCTGGCCTGCGTAACGGCCTGCCCCTCCGGCGTGCGCTACGACCAGCTGCTCGACGCCACCCGCCCCCAACTGAATGCCGCCGGCCTGCGCAGCCCCCAGCTCACCGGCTTTCGCCGGTTGCTATTTGCGCTGCTGCCCTATCCGGAGCGGTTGCGGGCTCTGCTGACGCCTCTGCGCGCCTATGCCGGCACCAGCCTGCAGGCATTGGTGCGCCGCAGCGGTTTGCTGCGGCTGTTGGGTTCCCAGTTAGAGGCGATGGAGCGGTTGCTGCCAGCCCTTCCCAGCGAGGCCTTCCAGGATTCCTGGCCGCCGCTGGTGCCGGCCCAGGGCCCGAGGCGTTACCGGGTTGGCCTGGTGCTCGGCTGCGTGCAGCGCCTGTTTGACCCGGCGGTGAATGCCGCGGCCGTGCGGGTACTCAGCGCCAATGGCATTGAGCTGGTGATCCCACCGGCCCAGGGCTGCTGCGGCGCCGTCACCCATCACCAGGGCGAACTGGAGCAGACCCGCGCCCTGGCCACGGCGCTGCTGGCCAGCTTCCAGGCCGTGGTGGGGGAGGGCAAGCCCGCCGGCCCCGAACCCCTCGACGCCGTGCTGGTCTGCGCCTCCGGCTGCGGCCACACCCTCAAGCTCTACGGCCAGATTCTGGCTGCCGCCAGCCAGCCGCAAACTTCCCAGGCAGCCCAGGCCGATTACCTGCCCTTTGCCGCCCCGGTGGCCGATATCCAGGAGTTCCTGGAGCAGGTGGGGCTGAGCGCCAGCTTCCAGGCCCGCCTGCAGCCCCTGGCCCATGCCGACGGCAGCTTGGCCAGCGCCCAGCGCCCCCTGCAGGTGGCCTACCACGACGCCTGTCACATGCTGCACGGCCAGGGCCTGCAACAGCAGCCGCGTTCGCTATTGCAGCGCATCCCCCACCTGCAGATCCGCGAGGCCGTGGAGGCGGGCGTCTGCTGCGGCAGTGCCGGCATCTACAACCTGGTGCAGCCGGAGGAGGCCGCCGAGTTGGGTCGACTCAAGGCCGCCGATCTGGGGGGCACGGGGGCCGCCCTGGTGGCCAGCGCCAACATCGGCTGCAGTTTGCAAATCCGCCGCCACATGGAGGATCGCCCTGAGCCCCTGCCGGTGCTGCATCCGATCCAGCTGCTCGACCAGAGCAGTGGCGAAAGCAGTGGCACCGGGCGCCATAACTCCACGAGCAAAGACCTGGTGAGCACCAACTAAAGCGCGCAGCCCCAGCGGGCGGCCCGGCTGCCCCTCCACTCCCACCCTCGCCCGATAACGCCCATGGCCAATCCCGCTCCCGGCAAGCTGCTGCAGGTGCTGGGGCTGGGCTTTGGTCTGGCCGGGGCGGTGGGCGGCACGATCGGTGCCGGCATCCTGCGCACCCCAGGCCTGGTGGCCGGGCCCCTGGGCCAGCCCAGCTGGATCCTGGCGGCCTGGCTGCTGGGCGGCCTCTACGCCCTGCTGGGGGCTGTGTGTGTGGCGGAACTGGCCACCAGTCTGCCCCAGGCCGGCGGCTGGACCGTTTATGCCAGCCGGGCCTTTGGGCCCAGGGCCGGTTTTCTGGTGGGCTGGAGCGACTGGCTGGCCCATTGCATTGGCCTGGCCTGGGTGGCCACCACCGCCGGCGAGTACGGCCAACTGTTGCTGCCGGACCTGCCGCCCCGGGCCCTGGCCCTGCTGGTGGTGGTGCTCTTTGCCCTGATCCAGTGGCGGGGGGTTCGTGCGGGCAGCGCTAGCCAGGAACTGCTCAGCCTGGTGAAGACCGTCGCCTTTTTGCTGTTGGTGATCGCCTGCTTTCTGCTGCCGGCCGTCGCTCCCGAGAGCCTGGCGGTAGCCAGTGCCGCCGCGCCAGCAGCCCAGGCCAGTCCGGCGCTGCTGTTGGGGGCCATGGCGGCATTGCAGGCGGTGATCACCACCTACGACGGCTGGGCCAGCCCGATCTACTTCGCGGAGGAATTCCAGCAGCCCGAGCGGGATCTGCCCCGCTCGCTGATCGGTGGCGTACTGGCGGTGTTGGCCCTCTACCTGCTGTTCAACGCGGCCCTGCTGCACCTGCTCTCCCCGGCGCAACTGGCCAGCTCCAGCCTGCCGGCGGCCGATGCCGCCCGGCTGTTGGCCGGACCGCCAGGGGCGTTGCTGATCACCGGCCTGGCGCTGGTGTCGCTGTTGGGGCTGATCAATACGGTGGTGATGGCGGCGCCGCGCATCCTTTATGGCCTCAGTCGCGCCGGGATCTTCCCCGCCTGGGCCAGCCAGGTGAACCCCGGCGGCACCCCCACCAATGCCCTGCTGCTCACCACCATCACCTGCTTGGCCCTGGTGTTGATCGGCTCGTTTGAGCACCTGCTGGCGATGGGGGCTTTTCTATACGTGGCCCTGCCCCTCAGTGGCATCGCCGCCCTGGTGGTGTTGCGCCAGCGCGAACCCCAGCTGGCGCGGCCGTTTCGGGTCTGGGCCTACCCGCTGCCGCCGCTGCTGATCAGCGCCGTGTCGCTGGCCTTCCTGGCCGGGGAGCTGCTCAGCAGCCCGCTCGACTGCGCCATCGCCGCCGGCCTGGTGCTGGCCGGCTACCCGATCGAGCTGTTCTCCAGCAGGGCCCAGGCCTGAACCAAGCTGTCGGCATCGCCCAGGTTGCCGGGCATGGTGAGCACCGGCAGCCCGGCTACGGCCGCCTCCGCCGGCGTGAGCACCAGCGACAGCCCCGGCAGTAACTGGCCCTGCAACTCCACCCGATCCAGCGCCAAGCCATCGGCCAGCAGGGTATGGCTGGTGATGCCGCCCTTGCTGATCAGGTAGCCGAGGCCAGGGGCCAGGCGGCCGGCCAAGCGGCCCATCAAGGTCGCCAGCGCCTCGCCGAGGGCCCAGCGCTCGGCGGCATCGCGGCAGCTGAACTCGCCGCGACTGGTGAACAGCACCGGTGTCTGACCCGGCACCAGCAGCCGCTGCAGCTGGGCGGCTAAATCCGCCGCCAAGGCCGCCAGCTTTGGTCCCGGCTCCGGTGCCGCCAGCAGTTCCGCCACCAGGGCCACATCGAGCTCCACCCCGGCGCAGGCCGGTTGGGCCAGCAGCCGCTCCAACTGGCTATCGGCCAGGGGCACATGGGAGCCCACCAACACCAAGCCCGGCAGGGGGGCGCCAGCGCTGTTCCGGCGCCGCAATCCCACCAGCCCCTGGCGGCCTAGGGGCTGGGGCGGCAGGGCCGCCAGGGCCTCGATCCAGCTGGCGGCGCATTGGGCCAGCAAGCGCCGCGGCCGGCCCCAAGGCGCCGCCGCCGTAGGGGCGGTGAGCTGGCGCACCGCAGCGGCCAGGGCCGACAACTGCTCGGGCCGCTCGCCATCCACCACCACGCAGACATTGTTCGCAAAGCCGGCCAGCCGCCGCAGCAACAGCCCATAGCCGCCAGCCGCTGGCTCGGGCAAAGCAAGTTTTTGCTCAGACACCTCCGCTGCCTGCTGGGGGGCAGTCAGCTGTTGGCCAGCCAGCTCTGCCGCCGCCGCATCCAGCTCCGCCAAGTCAATCCGCTGCACCTGCTGCGCCGGCCAGCGGCCGCCGCTCTTCTGCTCCACCCAGGCCGGCAGATAACTGGTGCTGTAGCCAAATTGGCGATCTTGCGCAAAGGCGCTGGCGTGTACCGGTTGGCCGTGGAGGCGGTGCTCGCCCGCCACGGTGGTGCGGCCGCCGGGCAGGAAGGCCGGCACCAGCAAAGTGGCGTCAAAGGGCCCCAGTTCGGCTTGCAGTAGCTCGCTCTCCAGGGGGAAATGGCCCCGCAGGGTGGAATCCCCCCGACTGAGCAGCAGCCAGCGATCGATTACGCCGGCCTGGCGGGCAGCGGCCAGGGCCGCCGTGAGCGCTTTGCAAATCTGCCGCACCCGCTCGGCGGCTTCAGGGGCGGCCAGGCCGCGGCTGTTGGCCAGCAAAATCAGCAGCGGCGAGGGATGGGCCAGGCCAGCGGCCAGGGCCTGGGGCGTCCAGCGCAGCAGCAGCGGACAGCTGTGCACCGTTTGGGAGCCGGTGGGGTCGTCATCGAGCACGATGATTTTCAGCCGCTCGGGCCCTGGAGCCAGCTGGGCCTGGCTGGGCGCCCCCTGCTTTGCCTCTGGGCCCGTCTGCCACTGCGCCGCCAACTGTCTTTCCCTGCCGCATGGCACCATCGTGCCGTGATCTGCCCTGAGCCCAGCGAGCTGCTGGAGCTGGTGCGGGAACTGCACCGGCAGGCCTTGCCCTGGCTGCCCAGCGGCCTGGGCAGCCGCCTGGACTGGGGGCCCGCAGTGCACCCCGCCAGTGCCTTGGTGAGCACCAAGCGCTTGGACCGGATCCTCGACCACAACCCCGGCGACTTCACGGTGACCGTGCAGGCCGGCATGCCCCTGCTGGAGCTACAGCGGCAACTGGCCCAGCAGCGCCAATGGCTCACGGTT
>CANHSW010000041.1 GCA_947463165.1 Cyanobacteriota bacterium | reverse complement strand
TACAGATCCGCCGCGTCTCCAAGACCGTCAAGGGCGGTAAGAAGATGAGCTTCCGGGCCATCGTCGTGGTCGGCAACGAACGCGGCCAGGTGGGCGTCGGCGTCGGCAAGGCCGGTGATGTGATCGGAGCCGTGCGCAAGGGCGTTGCCGATGGCAAGAAGCACTTGGTCAAGGTGCCCCTCACCCGCACCAACTCCGTGCCCACCGAGAGCCGTGGCCATGACGGTGCCGCCAGCGTGCTGATCCGCCCGGCCGCCCCCGGTACCGGTGTGATCGCGGGCGGTTCGATCCGCACGGTGCTGGAATTGGCTGGCATTAAAAACGTGCTGGCCAAGCGCCTGGGCTCCAAGACCCCCCTTAACAACGCCAGGGCCGCCATGGCAGCCCTGGCGGCCCTGCGCACCCATAAGGAGACCGCCAAGGAGCGGGGTATCTCCCTTGAGCAGATCTACTCCTGAGGCCTCGCCATGACCATCAACCTCCAAACCCTCAAGCCCAACGACGGTGCCCGGCGCCGTAAAACCCGTAAGGGGCGCGGCATCGCCGCCGGCCAGGGTGCCAGCTGCGGCTTCGGCATGCGCGGTCAGAAGTCGCGCTCCGGCCGCCCCACCCGCCCCGGCTTCGAGGGGGGCCAGATGCCCCTCTACCGGCGTCTACCCAAGCTCAAGCACTTTGAGCTGGTGAACCCGAAGCACTTCACCGTGATCAATGTGGGTCAACTGGCGGAGCTGGCTGCCGGCAGCAGCGTCAACCTCCAATCCCTGGAGGAGGCGGGCATCGTCACCAGCCCCAAGTATCCGCTCAAGGTGCTCGGCAACGGCGATCTGAGCGTCAAGCTCAGCGTTGAGGCCGCTGGCTTCACCGCCAGCGCCCGCGCCAAGATCGAGGCCGCTGGCGGCAGCTGCGAATTGATCTGAGCGCTCCGCTCAAGGTCGGTCCGCTCGCTCGGCCCTAAGGTCTGCACCGCCTGCCTGAGCCCCGTGCCCAGCAGGCGGTTTTTGTTTGTTTGTCCCCTCCACCCGCCACCGCCATGCTCGTCAGTCGGGGTCGCAACCCCAGCGCCGGCGAAATCCTCAGCCAGCTGATCCAATCGCAGAGCCTGCGCGATCGCGTGCTCACCAGCCTCGGTTTGCTGCTGCTGGTGCGCCTCGGGATCTACATCCCCATCCCCGGCATCGACCGGGTGGCCTTCCAGGATTTCCTGGGCCGGGGGGGACAGCTGATCGGCTTTCTCGACATCTTCACCGGCGGCGGCCTATCCACCCTGGGCATCTTCGCCCTGGGGATTCTGCCGTTTATCAACGCCTCGATCATCATTCAGTTGCTCACTGCGGCCCTGCCGCAACTAGAGGAGCTGCAAAAGAACGAGGGGGAGGCCGGTCGGCGCAAGATCGCCCAGATAACCCGCTTTGTGGCGCTGGGTTGGGGGATCTTGCAGAGCGTCGTCTTCGCGTTGATCCTGCGGCCCTACGCCACCGCGGGCCTCTCTGAAACGGTGTTCGTGATCCAGACCGCCCTGGCCCTGGTAACGGGCTCGATGGTGGTGATGTGGATCTCGGAGGTGATCACCGAACGAGGCATCGGCCAGGGGGCCTCCCTGGTGATCTTTGTGAACATCGTGGCCACCCTGCCCAAGGCGCTCGGATCCACCATCGCCCTGGCCCAAACCGGCGATCGCCGCACCGTCGGCGGCATCGTCGTGCTGGTGCTGGTGTTCCTGGTGACGATCGTGGGGATCATCTTCGTGCAGGAGGGTAACCGCCGCATCCCGATCATCAGTGCCAAGCGCCAGGTGGGCGGCGCCAGTTTGCTCTCGGCACGCCAGAGCTATCTGCCGCTGAAGCTGAATGCCGGTGGCGTGATGCCGATCATCTTCGCCTCGGCGGTGGTGTTCCTGCCGCTCACGATCGCCAACATCAGCCGCAACCCCTGGCTGATTCGGGTGGCCAGCTCCATCAATCCCAACAGCAGCACCCCCTGGATCTATGCGCTGCTGTTCTTCAGCCTGATTTGCGGCTTCTCCTTCTTTTATGCCTCGCTAACGGTCAACCCGGCCGACATCGCCACCAACCTCAAGCGCAGTGGTGTGGCGATTCCGGGCCTGCGCCCGGGATCCGCCACCGCCGCCTACCTGGGGGGCGTTCAGAACCGGCTAACCCTGCTGGGGGGGCTGTTCCTGGGGGCCGTGGCGATCATCCCCTCCGCCGTGGAGGGGGCCACCCAGGTGAGCACCTTTCAAGGTCTGGGGGCCACCTCGCTACTGATCCTGGTGGGGGTGGCCATCGACACCGCCAAGCAGGTGCAGACCTTCGTGATTTCCCAGCGCTACGAGGGCATGGTGCGCCAGTAGTCGGCCAGCCCCGCCCCGCGTCCCGTCTTTGATCCCAAAGCCCGATCCGATTGCCATGAAGCAACGCCTGCTGTTCCTAGGTCCCCCCGGTGCCGGCAAGGGCACCCAAGCCGCCCAACTGGCCGCCAGCCATGGCCTGTTGCATCTCTCCACCGGCGATCTGCTGCGGGCCGAGGTGGCCGCCGGGTCTGCCCTGGGTCAGGAGGCGGAAGCTGTGATGGCCCGCGGCGAGTTGGTGAGCGATCAGCTGGTGTTGGCGATCGTGCGCAGCCGGCTGCTGGGCCATCAGGGGGGCTGGCTGCTCGACGGCTTCCCCCGCAACCTGGCCCAGGCCGAGGCCCTCGATCAACTGCTCGGTGAACTGGAACAGCGGATCGAGCTGGTGGTGCTGATGCAACTAGACGACGAACTGCTGCTGCAGCGGCTGCTGGGCCGCGGTCGCCAGGACGACACCGAAGCCGTGATCAGGCACCGGCTGGAGGTCTACCGCCAGCAGACGGCCCCCCTGGTCGCCCATTACCGGCAGCAGCTGCTGCTGCAGTCCGTGGAGGCCGCCGGCGACATCGCCGAGATCACCGGCCGCATCGAGGCCCTGCTGGTCTGATCCCAGCCGCTGGGCTCCCACCTGAATGGTGGTTGACCGATGTGATAGGGTGCCTGTTTGCAAATTCGGAGAGCACAACGCCCATGAAGGTGCGTGCCTCGGTCAAAAAAATGTGCGACAAGTGCCGGGTGATTCGTCGCCACGGCCGGGTGATGGTGATCTGCGCCAACCCCAAGCACAAACAGCGTCAGGGCTGATCAGCCCCCGCTCCTTTTTAAGACCCCAAGCCTGGGGTCATGGCCCCGATCCAGGGGCCAACCCTGCCCCCTTGAACTCCCTTAATCCCTGTGGCTCGGATTGCCGGCGTCGATATCCCTCGCGATAAGCGAGTCGAGATCGCTCTCACCTATGTGTATGGGATCGGTCTTACCCGTGCCCAGAAGATCATCGCCAAGAGCGGCGTGAACCCGGATACCCGGGTTAAAGATCTCGACGACGCCGATGTGCAGAAGCTGCGCAGCGCCGCCGAGAGCTTCACCCTGGAGGGAGACCTGCGCCGCCAGGAGGGCATGGCCCTCAAGCGCCTTCAGGACATCGGCTGTCTGCGCGGTCGTCGCCATCGCCTCGGCCTGCCCGTGCGCGGTCAGCGCACCCGCACCAATGCCCGCACCCGCCGGGGCGCCCGCAAAACCGTGGCCGGCAAGAAGAAGTAGGGCCCAGGCCCACTCTTAGGGCTCAGGCTTGCCACAAGGCGGCTCCTGGCCGTCACTCCAGCAAGGCCCAGGCCAACTTCAGGGCGGCCCCCGGCCGTCACTCCAGTAAGGCCAAAGCCAGCTGCTGCAGCCAACCGCCTTAGCCAACCGCCTTAGCCAACCGCCTTAGCTAACAGCCCAGCCCCAGCCCCAGCCCAGGCCGAGCGGTCCAGACCGCAAGACCAGCCCAGCCCTGCCGCCCCATGGGCGTCACCAGGGCGGCTCCCGCCAGTATCCCGATCACCTCCTGCCCTCGGCAGGCCCTTATCCATGGCCAAGCCCGCCAAGAAGACAGGCCCCAAAAAGGCCAAGCGCAACGTTCCCAACGGCGTTGCCCACATCCAAAGCACTTTCAACAACACGATCGTCTCGATCACCGATACCGCCGGTGAGGTGATCTCCTGGAGCTCCGCTGGTGCCAGCGGTTTCAAGGGAGCCCGCAAGGGCACGCCGTTCGCGGCTCAAACCGCCGCTGAGGCCGCTGGCCGCCGCGCCCTGGAGCAGGGCATGCGCCAGATCGAAGTGCTGGTGCGCGGTCCTGGTTCCGGTCGTGAAACCGCCATCCGCGCCCTGCAGGTGGCCGGCCTGGAGATCACCCTGATCCGCGACGTCACCCCCCTGCCCCATAACGGCTGCCGCCGGCCCAAGCGCCGTCGCGTCTGAAGTCGTCTCCCGTCGCTGTCCCGTTCCCCGACTTTCAGACCGTGCTGCATTACCAAATCGATCGCATCGACAATCAGGTCGCCCCTGATCGCTCCCAGACCGGCACATTCCTGATCGGCCCGCTCGATCGCGGTCAGGCCACCACCCTGGGTAACGCCCTGCGTCGAGTGCTGATCGGCGGCCTTGAAGGCAGCGCCATCACGGCGGTACGCATCGCCGGTGTCAACCACGAGTACGCCACCGTGCCCGGCGTGCGCGAAGACGTGCTGGATATCTTGCTCAACTGCAAGCAAATTTCAGTTAACAGCCGCAACCGTGACCTGGAGATTGGCCGGCTGGTAGTCAACGGTCCCGCCACGGTTACCGCTGGCGACCTGCAGTTCTCCTCCCAAGTGCAGGTGATCGATACAGGCCGCCTGATCGCCACCGTGGCCGATGGCCATAGTTTGGAGATGGAGGTGCATGTGGAGCGCGGCGTGGGCTATCGCCCTGTCGATCGCCACAACGAAGACACCAGCGCCATCGACCTGCTCCAAATCGATGCGGTGTTCAAGCCGGTGAAGCGGGTGAATTACACGGTGGATGAAACCGCCGTGGGCGAGGGCGGTTCGGCCCGGGAGCGGCTGCGGCTGGACATTGAGACCAACGGCAGCCTCAGCCCCGACGACGCCATGGCCCAGGCCGCCAACCAGCTGATCGCCCTGTTCCAGCCCCTGGCCAGCTTGAGCATGGCCGACGAGCCAGGCCACGAATCCGAACCCGCCGCCGAGGCCCAGATCCCCCTCGAAGAGCTGAATCTCTCGGTAAGGGCCTACAACTGCCTCAAGCGCGCCCAGGTGAACTCCGTCTCCGATCTGATGGGCTTCAGTTATGAAGACCTGCTGGAGATCAAAAACTTCGGTTCCAAGTCTGCTGACGAAGTGATCGAAGCCCTGGAGCGGATTGGCATCTCCCTGCCCCAGAGCCGCACCACCGCCTGAGCGGCAACCTCCCCTGAGCGGCCCTGCCGCGACCCAACCCCCGACAGATCAGAGCCCTTTCAGAGCCCCTAACCATGCGACACCAGTGCCGAGTCCCCCAGCTGGGACGCCCTGCCGACCAACGCAAGGCCATGCTGCGTGGCCTGACCACCCAACTGATCCGCGAAGGTCGGGTCACCACCACCAAGGCCCGGGCCAAGGCCCTGCGCGATGAGGCCGAGCGGATGATCACCCTGGCCAAGGAAGGCAGCCTCTCCTCCCGCCGCCGGGCCATCGGCTACATCTTTGACAAGCAGCTGGTGCACGCCCTGTTCGACAAGGCTCCCGAGCGCTACGGCGATCGCAATGGCGGTTACACCCGCATCATTCGCACCGTTCCCCGTCGCGGCGATAACGCCGAGATGGCGATTATCGAACTGGTCTGAGTGCGCTTGGCCCCTGGCCTCGCTCCCTTAGCCCCAGGCCCTGCCCCCTTGGCACCTAGCCCCCTGAACGGCCAGGCCTCCAGTGACCACCAGCCGCGGCTTCTCCAGCAGGAGCCGCGGCTTCGTCGCATAGCCCTCTGCCTGCAATACGACGGCAGCTGCTTCAACGGCTGGCAGCGTCAGAGTCAGGCCCCGAGTGTGCAGGCTCGGCTGGAGGCCGCAATCGCCGAGCTAGACCCCCAGACGCCCTGCCGCACTATGGCGGCCGGTCGTACCGACACCGGCGTGCATGCGGCGGGCCAGGTGGTTCATTTCGATGCCTGCGGCCCGATCCCAGCCCATCGCTGGCCGCGGGCCCTCAATGGCCGCCTGCCCGCCAGCATCCGGGTGCGGGCCGCCGTAGAGCAGCCCAGCGACTGGCACGCCTGCTTCTCGGCCAGCTACAGGCGTTATCGCTACACGATTTATAACGGCCGCACGCCAAATATGTTCCTGGCACCCTGGAGCTGGCACCGCTACCGCCAGCGCCTCGACCACGGGGCCATGGCCGCTGCCCTGGAGGCAATGCTGGGCCACCATGACTTCTCCGCCTTCCAGCGGGCCGGCAGCCGCCGCGCCCACGCCCGCACCACCCTTCAAGAGGTGAGCCTGGAGCGCGATGGTGACCTGATTACCGCGGAACTGCAAGCCAGCGGTTTTCTTTATGGCATGGTGCGGCTGGTGATCGGACAGCTGGTGGCCGTCGGTGAGGGGCGCCTGGCCCCCCGGGAATTCGAGGATCGCTGGCGCCAGCGGCAGCGGGCGGCGGTGAAGGAGGCGGCGCCACCCCAGGGCCTCTGCCTGCTGCGGGTGGGCTACCCCGAGCCGGTTTTCCCAACCTGGGCATGGTACGATTGCCAACCGCGGTATCGGCTATCGCATTGCGATTCCCCCGATCCCTGTCGGCGCTGACTGCCCTGCTTCAGCCCAGCTTTGAGAGCTTCAGCTCTTGAGGCGATGCTCTTAATAATCTCGCTCTTGAAGCGAGAGTTTTGAGAGCTTCCGCCCCAGCCGACATCCCCACAGCGGCCCCCTTGGGTCCCTGCCCCCCTAAATCCAGGCGGTGGCAGGCGAACCGGTAAGGTCGTTGTCAACCGACTTGCGCTAGCGCAGGTCAAGACCCATCCGCCGTGATGGGGAAACCCATCCGGCCAGCCGGTGCCTCACCAGGCGATATGAACAAGACTCCCCTCCCCTCAATCGAGACGCTCGAACGCCAGTGGTATCTGGTGGACGCCGAGAACCAAACCCTTGGCCGTCTGGCCAGCGAGGTGGCCCAGGTGTTACGCGGCAAGAACAAGCCGACCTACACCCCGCACCTCGACACGGGTGACTTCGTGATTGTGATCAACGCCGACAAGATTCGGGTGAGCGGCAACAAGCCCACCCAGAAGCTCTATCGGCGTCACTCCGGTCGCCCGGGTGGCATGAAGACTGAAACCTTCGCCCACCTGCAGGCCCGCATCCCCGAGCGCATTGTGGAGAAGGCCATCAAAGGCATGCTTCCCCACAACTCCCTCGGCCGCCAGCTGTTCCGCAAGCTGAAGGTTTACAAGGGCACTGAGCATCCCCACGCCGCCCAGCAGCCCCAGGTTCTCGCCCTCGATCCCGCCACTTCCGCACGATGAGCAGCAACTCCGTCACCTACTGGGGTACCGGCCGCCGCAAGACAGCAGTGGCCCGGGTGCGGGTGGTACCCGGCACCGGCAGCGTCACCATCAACGGCCGCCCCGGCGACAACTATCTCAATTACAACCCGGTCTATCTGGCGGCCGTCAAGGCACCCCTGAAAACCCTGGGTCTGTCCAACGACTACGACCTGTTGGTGAACGTGCGCGGCGGTGGCCTCACCGGCCAAGCCGATGCCATCAAGCAGGGTGCCGCCCGGGCCCTCTGCGACCTGTCGCCCGATAACCGCAAGCCGCTCAAAACCGAAGGCCACCTCAGCCGCGATCCCCGGGCTAAGGAACGCCGCAAGTACGGCCTCAAGAAGGCCCGCAAGGCTCCTCAGTTCTCCAAGCGCTGATTTTTTTGCTAGCCCAGGCTCCTGCGGCCTGGGCTCCTCAGCCCACCTGTCTTTGCCCATTCTTTTCAGCCATGCCCAAGGCCGATATCCACCCCACCTGGTACCCAGATGCCAAGGTGATTTGTAATGGCACCGTGGTGATGACCACCGGGTCCACCCAGCCCGAACTGCACGTAGACGTGTGGAGTGGAAACCACCCCTTCTATACCGGCACCCAAAAGATCCTCGACACCGAGGGTCGTGTGGATCGCTTCATGCGCAAGTACGGCATGACCAGCGGTGCCCCCGCAGCCAGCTCTTCCAGCACCAGCGCTGACCAAGCTGAAACAGCCGCATCCGAGGCCTGATCTCAAGCACTGATGGGGTGTTTGCCAACCCCACCGGGTTGGCCCCCATCTCGATCAACGCCAGCCGGATGCTCCTGAGCATCCGGCTTTTTTGTTCGGCCTGAGCTCTGCTTGTCTTGAGCTCTGTTCGGCTTTAGCTCTGATTGTCTTGAGCTTTGATTGTCTTGAGCTGAGGTGGCCTTGAGCTCCGGTTGTGTTGGTCCATTGATGTTGATCGATTGATGTTGATCGATTGATGTTGATCGATTTATTCCGCCCCAGGCGGTTTTGCCGTCACCCCCTCCATGGATCACTCCCTGCTGCACGAGCGACTGGAAACGGCACAGCGCACCTTCGAAAGCCTTGAGCGCCAATTGGCCGATCCCGACGTGGCGGCCAATCCCAGTCAAATGCAGTCGATCGCCAGGGAGCGGGCGCGGCTGGAACCGCTGGTTAATGACCACCAGCGGCTCTGCAAACTCGAGCAGGAACAAGATGAGACCCGCGTGTTGCTGCGGGAACATCGGGGCGATTTGGCCATGGAGGAGCTGGCCAACGAAGAACTGGCCAGCCTCCAGGGCGAGATCAGCAACCTGCAGCAGCGGCTCACCATCGCCCTGCTGCCCCATGATCCCCGCGACGAGCGCAGCGTCATGCTTGAGATCCGCGCCGGGGCCGGCGGCGATGAGGCCGCCATCTGGGCCGGCGACCTGGCCCGGATGTACGAGCGCTACAGCCAGACCACCGGCTGGCGGGTGGAACCGGTGAGTGCCTCGGAGGCTGAACTGGGCGGTTTCAAGGAGCTGATCCTGGCCATCCGTGGCGAGGGCGTATTCAGCCAATTGAAATTTGAGGCCGGAGTGCATCGGGTGCAACGGGTGCCCGCCACCGAATCCCAGGGCCGGGTGCACACCTCCACGGCCACGGTGGCGGTGATGCCCGAGGCCGATCCGGTGGAGGTGCAGATCGATCCGGGCGACCTGGATATAAGCACCGCCCGCTCCGGCGGCGCCGGCGGCCAGAACGTCAACAAGGTGGAGACCGCCGTTGACCTGTTGCACAAACCCAGCGGCATCCGCGTCTTCTGCACCCAGGAGCGCTCCCAGATGCAGAACCGGGAGCGGGCGATGGAAATCCTGCGGGCCAAGCTCTACGAAATTCAGCTGGCCCAGGCCAATGCCGAGGAGAGTTCCCAGCGGCGGGCCCAGGTGGGCAGTGGCGATCGCAGCGAAAAAATCCGCACCTATAACTACAAGGACAACCGGGTAACAGACCATCGGCTGGGCAAAAACTTTTCCCTTGAACCAGTGCTAAGTGGTGAAATAGAACCGCTTATTTCAGCATGCGTCGCCGCAGAACAAAGCCGGCTGTTAGAGGAGTTGGCTGATCCTGTGGCGGGAGTTTAGGGAACGCCCCCCCCACTACCAGCAGCCCCATTCCCCCGCAGCAGCCAACCCCGCCACCCTCTCAGCGTCTCAGGGGTTCCCTATTGGTTAACCCTCCGCCGGCCTGAGCTCCTCCATCAACAGCGCCAGGGCTTCATTTAATTGGATTCGGTTGCGGGGGGTGCCGGCGAGGAGGAATCGGCATTGAGCAACAAGGCATCGAGCCTGGATTCGATATCTGCGAGCCGTTTGTTCTCTTTCTGCAGCCGCTCGATATCTTTCTCGATCAGCTGCGTTCGCCTCTCGCTCTCTTGCTCATGCTTCTTGAACACGTTCTCTCGCCTCTCGCTCTCGAGCACTCTGATCCGTGCGTCGATTGTTGGATGCCAGTTTAACTTCGCCAACAAGCGCCGCCATGGCGGCAAGGAGGAGAGGAATTCCGATTTGCTGATCAACCTTGAACTGGAGGAATCCGAAGAGGTCGACATGGCTGTAGGAGGTGAAGAAGGTGATCAGAGCAACCAGCAGGCCTGCCGCCAGCGACGCCCATCCCGTTGGATCCAGCGGAGCCGAGCTCTCTTCCGAATTAACAGCTCGGGGATCTGTAATTGATGACATCAGTTTAGCCAGGCCAGGCAGCGAAGCATCTGCCCATAGTGCATATGTTCTGGTATGTGATGGGCGTTTTCGGGTCCTGTGCGGCTTGGTTGCGGCAGCCCGGCAGGGGCGCTCTCGCCCCGCCTGAAGGTTGCCTATTGGCCGAAGCCTTTACCCATCCCCCGCTATCACGTGACGTGGACCCCAAAACCTGCCAATACAATGACCGCCGAAGCAAAGTCTGCAAGCGCTCTGTCAATACAAAGCCACCCCATGCAACGTATGCCAAGTGAAAGTCTGTTAATGCAAAGTCTGCCGGGGCCCAATTTATTGGCACAATCCATTGACTTAATCGTTGAAATCAACCTATTTGCTCGGTCGATTAGCTCAAAAATTTAGTCAAGAAATTGAGCTCAGTCGTTGAGCTCAATCATGTATTTGCTCCACTCTTGATGGCGGCCGGAGAGGATGTGGCGGCTGGCCTCAAAGCTGAGGCTGCTGGAGGGGCGGCGGGGCTGGCGGGCCAGGGGCATGGCGGCCTCCCGGGGGGTGCGGTTGCCCTTGCGCACATTGCAGGGCAGGCAGGCGGTGGTCACGTTCTCCCAGACATCGGCGCCGCCCCGACTGCGGGGGATGACGTGGTCGATGGAGAGCGGCTCGCCGCTGTAGCCGCAATACTGACAGCGGTGGCCATCGCGGTGGAAGACATTGCGCCGGGTGAGGGGCATCTGGCGGTAGGGCACCCTCACGAACTGGCGTAGACGGATCACCGTGGGCAACAGGCAATCGCCGCGTATCGAGCGGCTGGGGTCATGTTCCAAACCCTCAGCCTTGCCTTTCAGGAGCATCACCATGGCCCGTCGCCAGGTGGTGATGTTCAGTGGCTCATAGGACGCATTCAGAACAAGAACGTGGCCCACGCCAGACCCCGTATTAAGGAGCATGCTAAGGGGCCTGCAACATTCATATCCGTGCCGCAAATCACCACCTGCCGCCAAATCTGCCGCCGCTGAACCGATGACCAGCAGCCCCTGGGCCCTGCCCGGCGCCCCGATTCCCCCCGGGGAAGGCCTCGATCAATTCGGGCGCATGCGGGCCTGGGTTGATGTGGATAGCGGTGCCATTGCCGCAAATGCCAGGGCCCTGCGCCGCTCGCTGGCCTCTACCACG
>CANHSW010000040.1 GCA_947463165.1 Cyanobacteriota bacterium | reverse complement strand
TATCTCAATCTTGGCCATATTTTTGTCGCGAGTCAAATTAATAGCGACAGGCTTCTTCGCCTGCTGAGCGCACTTAAGGTCGTGGAGAACAGTGATGTTATCATCGTAAAGTCCCTGTCAGCTTTAATTCATGGCTCTGACTCTGGTCAGTTGCCAACAATTTTTATGAATTTAGCGAGAGAAATTTTGGCAAGACAAGATTTTTCTCGTTCTAAGTCAATGCACCCTAGCTGGGACTATGAGCTGGCGAGAATTGCCCAAACATCCCTGCCTGGCGAAGAAGGTGCTGAAGCAGCAAGAACCGTCTCGACAAATCTACTTGAGAGAATCCGCGACTATTCCGCTCCTGAATATCATGATTATCCAAGGCTAATGAATGCGCTGGCAACATGTCAGCCCGGCATTTTCCTCGATATATTTATCGGAAGCTTATCCAGGCATCGTGAGGAGATTGGTAATTTTTTTGATTCCGCATCTTGGTACGATGATCTTGGTTATAGGCATAACTCGCTTGACTTGATCGATCATGAGGTTCTTTTAGACTGGTGCGAGCATGATTCCGATCATCGCTTCTCGGCTCTTGCCCAGGCAGTTCAACTTTGTTGCTCCAAGCCTAATGAGAATGGGCGGCCTGAATTAGTATGGAGTCCAATTGCATTAGGGCTTCTTTCTAGAGCGCCAAAAATTCATGATGTACTCATTTCATTTAGCTCTGTATTCATCCCGCGATCTTGGACGGGATCAAGAGCAGATATGATTGCCGATAGATTACCACTTCTAGATACTCTTGAGCAGCATCTCAATCCCTACGTCGCCACTTGGGCCTCAGCAAAGCGCACCGAATTAATAAATTACGTGGCCAATTTACGCACGAAAGAGAAGCAAGAAAAAGACGCAATGTTTCAAAAATTCGAATGAATTGGGTTAATCAATTTGCATAGAATATTCTGTGTAATTTCTTCGTCGAATACAAGATGCGGCTCCAGATAGCAAAGCCTAGGACTGAATGTATTGCAGCCAGATCTTGGGGGCTTCCAGACAAATAAGATCCGCCGGCTATATTCACTCACTAAGCACCTATAACAGCACCTCAGCTGATTCCTTGAGCAGATCGATCCAATGTCATGGGCGTGCTGGCCGAGAAGGAGGCCAACTACCAGATCCTCTGGGAAAGCTACCCGCGCCAGCAAGGGCAAGCTCGTCACCCATTCCTCAGATTACGCCACCTGGCTAAATGCCATGAAGTTAAGCATTAAATCCGCACGGGTTGCAGCGGCGCACGCGGCGAAGCGTGAACTTATCCTGCTCTACCGGGACATGGGGCATGAGATCGTGGAGAAGCAGGAGACAATGAGCTGGGGAAAGTCTGTTGTTGAGCGGCTTTCCTTTGATCTGAAGGCGGAGCTTCCAGGAATCAAAGGATTATCCGCCAATAACCCATGATTCATGCGACAGTTTTATGCGGAATACTGTTTCGCTGTATTTCTTGAACAGCCTGTTCAAGAACTGCCGGGTCGTAGAATTCCTCATCTTTCCAGGAAAGATCACGCCCCTTTAATTGGAGAGCCTGCATTGCCATGAACCTCAACGTTGTCTTTGATGTGCCAGCCCTGGTTGCTCAGGGGCTGCTGAACGGCTCCCTGGAAAGAGTTGGCGGCGTGGTGCGCGATTCCTCCAGCAAGCAGGTGGTGATGTGGCTGCAGGAGGGCGGCTCAGAGGTATCGAAGGCCCTGGCCAATCCCCCATGGGCGGGTGGGGCGAATGCCCTTGCGGCGGCGAACCCGCTGCTGGCCACGGCCAACCTCGGCGTGTCGGTCGCTGGCTTCGCCCTGGTGCTGCAGCAGCTGAACCGCATCAGCGATCAGATCCGGGCGGTGGAGGCCAAGGTGGATCGGATCAGCCACAAGCTCGACGACCAGGCCCTGGCCCAGCTGAAAGCCGGCATCAATGCCTGCCAGAACGCGGTGGAGCTCCAGGATCCAGTCCTACGGCTCCAGATGGCAGGCCAGGCACTCACCACCCTCCATGCCGCCAGGCAGTTTTTCAATCAGCAGGTGCTGCGCAGCGCCGGCAAAGCTGAAGCCTCCAGCGCCGAATACGTGGGCCTGGCGTTTGTGGCTCTGGCCGCCGAGGTGCAGACCTACCTGCAACTCGATGAAGGCGAGAAGGCGGCACGAACGCTGTCTCAGGGACTGGATGATTTACGGCCTGGGCTCACCCAGCTGATGAATGCCGTGCTGGATTGCACCTGTCACTACCTCAAGCCTGAGTTCGCCGGCCAAGTCGACTTGAATTTGATGTTATGGCTCCACAACGGTTTTCGCCGCATGAAGCGTAAGCCAGGCGAATCAGCTGAACAGCTGAGTGCTTCTGAGCTGTTTGAGATCATGCGGCCCCATATCACCCAGGTTTTCAAGAGCTATGAGAATTGGCATGGCCAAATTCCTCAGGCCATCGTCGACACAAGTGCTGTTCCAGATACGTGGATTGGCCCCATCAACCAAGGTACTGACAAAGGGAAGCGTTTCAAGCTCGTGAAAAAGAAGCTAGCCGCTGGCCTAAACCGAATCGTGACCTTGGTTGAGACCCACGACCGGCTCTTGGCACAGGTGCTGCAACTAGAAGAGATGAAGCGCTTGGGGCTGAAGCCAACGGAGCTCAGACAGCAGCTGTTGCTGCCGCAAGGCCAGGCAGCGGCGGTTGTCCTTGATGCTCGTTGGATGGCTCAGGAGCTGAGCGTGTGACCAAGCGACTGATGGCAGAATGGCCGGCGATTGCCGAGTTTGGCGAAAAGAGCAGGCGCGAGCGGGCACTATGACGCCATTCCCCCCCTCTGCTGGCTGGTGGCCTTCGCTGGCTCGGTGCTGGTGAGCGGCGACAGCTTCCTGCTGCTGCTGCGCCTGCCACTGGCCTTTGCGGCCCAATTGGGTCTCTAGAGGGGGATTGGTAGCCTGAGCGAAATCGGCGAAGACGGCCAGGTGCTGGGGGATGTGGTGGGATGAAGATCCTCCATTGGCTGGAGATCGGCAATTTCAAGGGTTACGGCAACTCCGGGCGCATCCCCCTGGATCACCCCTCCGTACTGATCGGCCCCAACAACTGCGGCAAGACAACGGCGCTGCAAGCCATTGCCCTCTGGTCCATCGGCTTGCGCACCTGGCAGCTGGAATCCAGGGATGCCAAGGCCAGGAAACGCACCGGCAAACCCCTGAACCGCCTCACAATCCTCTCCGTTCCCGTTCCCAGGACGCGCCATTTCTGGAAAAACCTCAAGGTTTCCGGGAAGGATCTCTATATCTCCGTCGGCGTTGATATTGAAGGTGCTGTGATTCCGGTCAAGATGGTCTTCCGTCATCACCCTAGTGATGAGCTGATCTATGCCGAGCCCCACCCCGCCACCCTCAGCCAGCCAGAGGCCCTGGCCCTGGCGGCCAAACTAAACGTGGCCCTGCTATATCCGATGTCGGGGATCGCAGCGGACGAACCCCTGATCACCCGCAACCGAATCGACTACCTCATGGGCCTTGGCAGCACCGCTGAAGTGCTGCGCAATCTCTGCCTATTAGTACACCAAAATAATTCGTAAAACTGGGTTGAAATCACTGGGTTAATGCAGCGTCTTTTTAGGTTACCCTCTCCACGCCAAGGGAAAACGAAGGAGGCTCTCTCGATCTTTTCTATGGGCAGAGTGGCGCCGATCGCCCCCTGGATCTATCACTTGCTGGGCGTGGCTTTCAGCAGATGCTGCTCATCCTGGCGCACCTCTATTCCCACAAGGGCAGTGTGCTGTTGATCGATGAACCCGACGCCCATCTTGAAATCCTGCGGCAGCAGCAAATCTATTCACTTCTGCGCAGCATCGCCGATCGCAACGGCGGCCAGGTGTTGATGGCTACCCACTCGGAAATCGTGATGCAAGAGGCACTCGATAGCCATCTCACCCTTATCCTGGATGGCCAGGCCGATGACCTGGCCTCCAAGCCGGCGATCAAAGAATCACTCAAGCGCTTCGGGGCCGCCCATTATGTGCGCGCGCGCGAAACAGGTCATGTGCTCTACCTGGAAGGCAGCACCGACCTCGCCATGCTGCGGGCTTTTGCCGATCGGTTGGAGCATCCCGTAGGCGATCTGATTACCGATGGCGCCCATCTGAATGTTTATTACCTTCAGGACAATCGTCCGGTGGCGGGGCAGAATCCCGATGAACTGCTCGATGCG
Source organism: Cyanobacteriota bacterium (assembly GCA_947463165.1). Classification (GTDB taxonomy): domain Bacteria; phylum Cyanobacteriota; class Cyanobacteriia; order PCC-6307; family Cyanobiaceae; genus UBA5018. The sequence continues at coordinate 7,076 of CANHSW010000040.1, read as the reverse complement.
GTGGAAGGGGCTTTTGGCCAGAAAGCCAGGGAACACTTCTTCGCCTTGCGTAACATCCTTCCCGAGCTCCGCGGGCTGGAGATCATCGACAATGACAACCGCGGCCTTCAGCCCACGGCAGCCGGAGGCTTCGAGCGCTTGCCCTGGAAGCGTTACGAGCTGGAAAACTATGTGGTCAACCCTGATTTATTGATCGAGTGGGTGCGACAAGAAAGGGCTGATTTATTTATCGATCAGGGCAAGGAAATTCTCGACCAACTCATTCTTGATCAGATTTTCGATGGTAACATAGCTGATTTCAACAATTACTCCCAGGCCAATCCATCAATGCAGAATACGCTTTGGCGAGCTCAGACGCAGACCCAAAAACTAAGCCTCTTTGCCGAGGAATTCTTCAGGCGTATCGCAGAAGCTACCGGCACTCGAATTCTGCTGCGAAAAAGCGACCTCTACCGCCTGATCGAGCGCCTAGATCCCGCCTCAATTGATCCAGAGGTGGTCGCAAAGCTGGATGCAATTCTAAAACTATTGGCAGCGAATCGCACCCTGCAGACTCCTATCCATCCAAACCGGGCCCATCGCACCGTTTAGGCGATCCAAGACAGCCTCCTGGCGCCAACGGCAGGCGATGACATGGGCCTCAGCCCTGAAAAGTAGGCGACCAATCGGGACATCACCCAGGTTTTCAAGAGCCACGGGGATTGGCCTGGCCAAATTCCGCAGGCCATCGTTTACACCAGTGGTGTCCAGGGTCTGCCCCATCACGGCCGAAGGGCGATAACGCATGCAGTAATTATCAGCGCACAGATAGGATTCGCCTTTGACGATCCGGCGCTCCTGCTCACCGGAGGGCACCGGATAGGGAGATCGGGTCCACTCCCAAACATTGCCGCACACGTCCACGAGGCCGTAGCCATGGGGGGGTAGTTGCCAACAGGCGAAGTCCAGAACCAGCCATCGTGCTAATCATTGGCCCAAGGGAATTGGCCCTGCCAGGTGTTAGCCATCCAAAGGCCATCGGGGTTGAGTTCTTGGCCCCAGGCGAAATCGGCGTCCGCCAGGACACCCACTGGCGGCCCCGGTTGGAGAGGTAGCCCGTGGCCAGTAATTCCCGCAGCTGGGCATCGATCAGGGGATGGCCGCAGTCGGCGAGGGTCCAGCTCCGGAAGCATCGGTGCTCTATGGGGCCTGGTAGCGGAGCAGCTTCTGCCAGATCCGCCGCACCGAGAGGGAACCAATCCCCAGGAAGGGCGAAAATTTCGAAGAGAATGCCGTAGCCGCGCCAGGGCGCACCAGGGGACGGATCGCCTCGAGCACCGCCGCCATGGTTTGGGCCCCAGCTGGCTTCAGGCTTGCAGCTGTGGGCTACGCGGTGGCGGCGGCTTTCCGCCAGCCTGGGCACTGCCTGGATGTCGTTGGTTGCCCCTAGATCCCACCACCCTTGCCCCCCTGCCGAGCACCCCAGCGGTTAGCGGAGTGGTGGAGACGCTCGCCTTCTTTCGGGATCCCGATTTCGCCCGCTCCCGCTTCGAGCGCTACGGGGATGTGTATGAAACCAGCCTGCTGGGACAGCGCACCGTGTTCATTCGGGGGGAACGGGCGATCGCCGACCTGTTCGCCCAGGGGGATGCCGTCGAGGGTTGGTGGCCGGACAGCGTGCGGGAACTGTTGGGTTCCCTGTCCCTGGCCAACCGCAACGGCGCCGAGCACAGGGCCCGCCGCCGGGTGGTGGGCCAGCTGTTCGCCGCCGCCGCCCTGAAGCGCTACAGCCCGGCGATCGTGGCCCTGGTGGACGAGCTCAGCCTGGAATTGTTGGGCTCCACCACGGCCGAGGCCCTGGTGCCAAAGCTGCGGCGCTTTGCCTTCAGCGTGATCGCCAGCACGGTGCTGGGGCTCGATGCCGTCGATCGCGATGCCCTGTTCGTGGATTTCGAAACCTGGTGCCGGGGCCTGTTCTCCCTGCCCTTCCCGCTGCCCGGCAGCCCCTACGCCCTGGCCCGCCAGGCCCGCCAGCGCCTGCTGCGGCGCCTGGGCGCCCTGCTCCAGCGGGCCCAGGCCTCAACGGCCGCCGGCCAGACCCTCGCCGCCGGCGGCCTGGATCTATTGGCCGGTGGGCTGGATGAGGCCGGCCTGCCCCTGGCCGATGACGACGTGGTGGAGCAGTTGCTGCTGCTGCTGTTCGCCGGCTACGAAACCACCGCCTCCTCCTTGAGTTGCCTGCTGCTCACGCTGCTGCGGCATCCAGCCGAGCTGGCCTGGCTGCAGGAGGAACTGGACAGCCTGGTGTGGCCGCCACCGCCGGGGGAGGTCCTGGGGGCCTACGACCCCATCAGGGCCCCGCGGCTCGATGCGGTGGTGAAGGAGGTGATGCGGCTGACCCCACCGGTGGGGGGCTTCTTCCGCCGAACCCGAGAGCCCATTGCCCTGGCGGGCGTGCTGGTGCCCGCCAACCGGGTGGTGCAGGTGAGCATCGTGGCCAGCCATCGCCACAGCAACCAGCTCCACGGCAGGGGAAGCGAGGATTTGGAGGTCTTCCGGCCGCAGCGGCATCTGGCCGGGGACAGCTCCGCCACGCTGCTGCCCTTTGGCGGCGGCGAGCGGGTGTGCCTGGGCAAGGCCCTGGCCGAGCTGGAGATCCGCCTGCTGGCGGTGGGGATGCTCAAACAGCTCAGCCTGGAGCTGCAGCCGGATCAGGACTTGGCGCTGGCGATCATTCCCAGCCCTTCGCCCAAGGATGGCCTGCTGGTGCGGTCGCGCCCCCATGGCTGGCGTGGCGATAGCGCCGGGGCCGATCCTGGAGCCGACGCCTGAGTCGACGTTGGGGCCGGCGCCGGGGCCCAGGAGGGAGCCGACGCCGGGGTGAAGTGAGCCCTGGCTATCTTGGCGTTGAGCCAGTGCATGGTGTTGAGCTAGCGGCTCATCGGCAGCCCTGCACGGAGATGCGATAGCTGAAGCCCAGGGCATCGGGATCGCTGCTGGCGCCCACTTTGAAATTAATTTGACTGGTTTGCTTACCTGGCACGCTGGCAAAGGGGCCAAACATCTTGCCGGTACCGATCGGCGGATTCATCTGGGTATTGATCACCTGTAAATTCGAGCCATCGCTAAACTTCATGAAGCCTTCCACCGGATACATAGCGTTGGCATCGGAGGAATTGGCAGTGAAGAACAGCTTGTAGCTGCCGTAAGGCTTATCAACGATGAAATCGGTGTTCCAGTTGGTCTTGCCGAACAACTTGCCCCGCCCCACCGACTTGCTCACGATCGGCGTGGCGCCGTTGCCACCGATCGGTTGCAGGAAGGTGCACGACTGGGCCTGGGCTGACCCCGCTTCCACGCCCAAGGTGATGGCCAGAGCCAGCAGGGCCATGGGGCCGCTGCGCCGCCAGGCCGGGGAACCAACAGGGCGATCTAAATGAAGGGCTGGCATGGCCATTGACCTGGAACTCGAGGAGAACGATCAAGAATTTAGATGGGTTGACGGCCCCGCCATGGTTCAAGAGTGCAGTGACCTCCGCTGGGGCAGCTTGAGCCAGTCATCTCCCCGGTCAGCTCGATCCGGTGATGCTCGCTGGATTGCTCAATCATAATTTCCCCACACACACTTAACCCCTACAAACAAGCCTCGATCAAGTCAGCAGCACATCCCACTCCGCCGGCCGCCTCTATCTCCCGCCCCAGGCGCTGTGCATTTTGCCGATAGACAGGATTATGGAGAACGTCCTGGGCCATGACCGTTAATTTTTCAACGCGAAGCTTACGCAAGGGCAGCACGCGCCCGGCACCACAATAGGCAACCCTGGCGGCAATACCTGGTTGTTCATTGGTGATTGGAATCGCCAGTAAAGGTACGCCGCAACCCAGGGCGGTGAGGGTGGTATTCAGGCCGGCATGGGTGATCACCAAGGCTGAGCGGGCGATCAACTGTTGATGGGGCGCATAAGCTACCACCAGCGGCTCACCAGGTAAATCCAAAGGCATAGCTTTGGGATTGCCCATCGAGATCACAAGCTGGGCATCTAAAGGAATACAAGCAGCGGCAATCTGCTCAAAGATCTCCGGCCGGCCATTTTGCAGAGTACCCAGCGAGGCATAGATCAGGGGCCGTCCATCAAGCCGATCCCAGGGAAAGTTCAAGCAATCAGGCAGTAATGGCTCGCGGCCAGATGGATCCGCCAGGCGACCCACGTAGTGAAAATGACCCGCCAGCCGCTGCCGGGGAAAATCAAAGGCGCGGGGCAGCTGGGCTAACTGCAACAGCGGCGATTGCAACTGCTCCTTATGCCGACAACTGGGCAACCCCCAGCGCCGCCGCTGCTCCTGCAGGTCCCGCCACAAGGAAACGGTGAGCCGCTCGAGCAGGGCATTGCCCAACTGATTGCGCCAGCGGGCCCACGGCGCACTGCTCGGCAACCAATTCGTGAAATAGGGGGGTACCGCCGCTTCTCGGTTGATCGGCAAGGCATTGGAGATGGTCACGAAAGGGATACCCAGCTTCTCGGCCACCATGGCGCCCGCCGGGCTCAGCTGATCCACCAGCAGCAACTGGATGCCCGCCGCGGTAATCGCAGCCGGGAGCTGATCGTGCAGCATCGCCAGCTCCCGCCGAAAGTAAGCCACCGAATAGCGCAACCCGGCAACACCACTGAGGCGGCCAAGCTCGGCATAGGCCGCGTCAACACTGCCCTGCGGGAAGGCATCTACGCCGATGGTTACCAATTCCAACGGCAGCCCGGCAAACCTGCGGGCAGCATCGGCCACCGTGAACACCACCAATTGATGGCCGCGTCGCTGCAGCTCCAGCGCCAGGGCCACCATGGGATTTAGATGACCTGTGGCGGGCGGAGCAACGATGCCAATACGACAGCTGATCACAGGCGGCTCAATAACGGGGCACGCTGGGGTCCACCTCTTTGCTCCAGGCGTCGATGCCACCGGCCACGTTGATGCCTTCTATGCCATGGCGGCCGAGGGCGATCAGCGCCTTGGCGGAACGGCCGCCCAATTTGCAATGCACATAGAGCCTGCGATTGGCCGCCAAGCGACGCACCTCTTCTATCGCTTCACCAGTTTCGATGCTGTCTAAAGGCACCAGCACAGCGCCCTCAATATGGGCAATCTCGGCCTCGTTGGGGTTGCGCACATCGAGCAACAGCAGATCGTCAGACTGCTGATCGAGCAGGGTTTTCAATTCGGTAACCGAAATACTGGCCACGGCGCCGGCCTCCTCCTGGCCCGGGGCGCTGCCGGCCACTCCACAGAACTGTTGATAATCAATCAGCTTGTCAATCACCGGCCGCTCGGGGCTGGGCCGCAACTTCAATTCGCGGAACTTCATGCCCAGGGCATCGAATAGCAGCAGCCGACCGCTGAGGGTGGTGCCGATGCCGGTGATGATCTTCACCGCCTCAGTGGCTTGAATCACGCCGATGATGCCTGGCAAAACACCCACCACGCCGCCCTCGGCGCAGGAGGGCACCATGCCCGGCGGCGGCGGCTCCGGAAACAAATCCCGATAGTTGGGACTTTGCTCATCGAGGTTGAATACCGTGGCTTGCCCTTCAAAGCGGAAGATCGAGCCATACACATTGGGCTTGCCCAACAGCACACAGGCGTCGTTCACCAGGTAACGGGTGGGGAAGTTATCGGTGCCGTCGCAAACGAGGTCGTAGGGCTCAATGATTTCCAGGGCATTCTCACTGCTGAGCGCCGTGGGGTATAGATCCACTTGGCAGTGGGGGTTGATCTCCAGGATGCGGGCCTTGGCCGACTCGATCTTGGGTTTACCCACCCAGCTGGTGCCGTGGATCACCTGGCGCTGCAGGTTGGAATGGTCCACCACATCGAAATCAACGATGCCGATGCGACCCACGCCAGCGGCGGCCAGATAGAGCAACAGCGGCGAACCGAGGCCGCCGGTGCCCACGCAGAGCACGGCGGCGGCTTTGAGCCGCTTTTGACCCGCCATGCCCACTTCCGGCAGGATCAAATGCCGGGAGAAGCGGGCCAGCTCATCGGGGCTGAGCTGAACGTCGGAGATATCGGGGGGGAGCATGGCGGGCCGGGGAACTGGGGCGGTGGCCCTGGCCCCCAACCCGTCTAATGATCCATTCTCCCTCGCCGCCCGCTCCTACCTTCCCGCTGCCTAGACATCCAACTGCCTAGGCGTCCAGCTGCCTACAGGGCAGCAGCTCCGGTGGCTCCTCCCCCTCCTCCAGCCACCAGCAGAGCGTCTCGGCCCGCTGGTCCAGCGGGCTCGGGCCGCGGATCAGCATCAGGGCAGGCGCCACCGTGAAGGCGCGATCGCTGGCGGAGGGCAAGGGGGCCGTGGTCGGGTGGCTGTGGGCCGAGCCGAGCAACTCCAGCCCCAAACCGCGCGCCCATTTCTGGGCCTGCAGCTGCTCGCGGGGATCGATGGCGAAACGCTGATCACGCCGCGCCAATTCCGGCCAGACATTGCAGCAGGGCCAGAGCCGCTCCAGCCGCCAACAGGCCCCAAGCCGTCTACCCACCAGCAGGGCACAGCCCTCCTCGGGCGCCACGGCCTCCAGCCAGAGGCCCAACATGGTGAGCAGCTCCGCACGCGCCTCAACCTGTGCTGGCTTCTGGAAGGTCACCCGGATACCTTATGGGCAAATCAACTTCTGGGGATCGCCGTCGATGAGCGACAGCAGCACTGAAACTCTCGAGAGCGACGCCACCACCAGCGCAGACAGCGCTGCCCCAAGCAGTGCGGAAGCGCCTGGGGTGGCATCGATCAATTTCAAGGAGCGCTACGGCGAGATCATCTCCAAACTGAACCAGACCCTCAATCAGGTGGACTGGAGCCAGATGGGTCGGATCGGCAAGGCCTCCGGCGTGATCCTGGTGGTGATCGTGGCCCAGATCCTGATCAAGGGCGTGTTGGACACCATCAACCTGCTGCCCGTGGTGCCAGGCCTGCTGGAACTGCTCGGCTTGGTCGTGGTGGGCCAGTGGAGCTGGAAGAACCTCACCACCGCTGAAAAGCGCAATGCCGTAGTGACCCGCATCCAGACCATGCGCCAGGAATACCTGGGCTGATTGATCCAGGCCTG
>CANHSW010000039.1 GCA_947463165.1 Cyanobacteriota bacterium | reverse complement strand
ATAAGCAGCTTGAAAAATGGCCCGGCTGGGTTCATGAGATTCGTGGACAAGCCAGTCGCGAAATTCTTCTCAATTCATGAGAGCTTTGAGATTTTGAATGTTTTGAGGTGCCCTGATACTGCCTGTGATGACCGTGCTGCCTGTGATGTCAGCTGGCAGGTCCAATTGATTCTGCCCTCAGAGCGACTGGCTGGAGATCGGTTCTCGCCGTTGTTTTTTATAGAAGCGCATTACGGCTAGGGCCACACTGCGGGGATCGTGGCGCAGGGTGGCGGTGGGCCTGGCTCCCTGCAGCGGCGCCAGCATCACCTCGTAACCCCGGTTGCGCAGCTCCTGCGAATTACAGAGCACAGGTTCAGCGCCGCGCTGGCGGTAGTGCTCCACCAGGGTTGAATCGCCAATTTCCTCCTGGGCCAACACGGCGGTGAACAGCCGCTGCTGAACCCCGAGGCTGGCCAGTTGGGCCTCGATCGCCCGCAGGTGGCCGCTCACGTCCAGGCCATCGGTTTCACCTGGTTGGGTCATCAGGTTGCAGATGTAGAGCCGCGGCGCCTTGCTGCGGCTGATGGCGCTCACCAGCTCAGGCACCAACAGATTCGGTAGCAGCGAGGTGTAGAGACTGCCGGGCCCCAGCAGGATCAGGTCGGCATGGGCGATCGCCTCCAGGGCTTTGGCCAGGGCGGGCGGGCGCTCGGGGATGCAGCCCAGCCGCACGATGGGGCTGGAGGCATGGCCGATCTGCGACTCCCCCTCAATCCGCTCGCCGTTCTCCAGCTCGGCCCAGAGCCGCACGTCGGCGTTGGTGGCAGGCACCACCTGGCCCTGCACCGCCAGCACCCGGCTGGAGGCGGTGATGGCCGCTTCCAAGCTGCCGGTGATGGCCGTTAGCGCCGAGAGGAACAGGTTGCCGAAGCTATGGCCCTCCAGGCCGCTGCCCGCCTTGAACCTGTATTGGAACAAGCGGGTGAGCAGCGGCTCCTCGTTGGAGAGGGCCGCCAGGCAGTTGCGAATGTCACCCGGGGGCTGCACCCCCAGCTCCCGACGCAGCACGCCACTGCTGCCACCGTCGTCGGCCACGGTGACTATGGCGGTGATGTTGCTGCTGTAGCGCTTCAGGCCACTGAGCAGGGTGGAGAGCCCGGTGCCGCCGCCGATGGCGACGATGTTGGGTCCCCGGTTCAAGCGCCGCTGGGCCACCAGGGCATCCACCAGCACCGTGCCCTTCTCCGGGGCCAGGGCCTGCTGGATCGTCCCGAAGCTGCGGCTCTGGCCCAGCCAGATCAAGCCGCCACCCAGCAGCAGTACCAGGGGGCCGGTGATTTCCCTGGGCAGCACTTTGGTGATGTTGCGCAGCAGCCACTGGATTGAGGAAATGGTCCAGTAGATCGGCTGCAGGTCGGCCCAGACGGCGGCCCCCACCAGGGCGATCAGCAGACCGAGGCCGGAGGTGAGCACCCAGCGCTTCACCACCAGCCCCGGTTGCAGCCAGCGCACGGCCCGCCGCGAGCGGCTCATCAGGTCGTGTTGTTGCAGGTTGCCCCGCCGCACCCAGCTGGGCCGGCGGAGCGAGGGGCGCCGGCGGGGGCGGGGCTTTGGACCCGGAGCGATTGGGCTCAATTGGCTCTGGGACGGGCCCCTACTGGCACAACTTTAAAGAGAATGGCCCGCTGGTTCCAGGCGTCAAGATGGTTCGGCAGCTTTGAGGTTCTTTTGGCCATGGTGGCGCCCGTTGCCGAGCTGCGGGGGGTTGAGATGCGCTGGGGAGCCCATCCAGTGCTGGCCGGCGTGGATTTGCTGTTGCAGCCTGGTGAGCGCCTGGTGGTGGTGGGCCCCTCCGGCTCTGGCAAGTCGACGATCCTGCGCCTGCTGGCCGGTCTGCAGCTGCCCACGGGCGGCAGCATCAGCATCCATGGCATCCCCCAGACCTACCTGCGCCTCGACCAGCGCCACCCACCCGACGTGCGCCTGGTATTTCAAAACCCGGCCCTGCTCGGCTCCCTCAGCGTGCGCGAGAACGTGGGTTTCCTGCTCTATCGCTGCAGCCGGCTGGCGGAAGCGGAGATTCGCCAGCGGGTGGACCAAGCCCTGGAGGCTGTGGGTCTTTCAATAAGTATTGGCGAGCAGCTGCCGGGTGAACTCAGTGGTGGCATGCAGAAACGGGTCAGCTTTGCCCGCGCTTTGATCAACGATCCCAGCATCCCCAGCAGCCAGGTGCCGCTTTTGCTGTTCGATGAGCCCACCGCTGGCCTCGATCCGATGGCTTGCACCCGGATTGAGGATTTGATCGTGCGCACCACGCAAATGGCCCAGGGCAGTTCGGTGGTGGTGAGCCACGTGCACAGCACGATCGAGCGCACGGCTGAGCGGGTGGTGCTCCTCTACGACGGGCTGTTTCGATGGGCCGGCAGCTTGGCGGAATACCACCAATCGGAAAATGCCTATGTAGTTCAGTTCCGCAGCGGTAGCCTGCGCGGACCGATGCAGCCTGGGGAGCACTGAATCCATGCGCCGCAGTGTGCGAGAGGCCATCGTGGGCTTTTCCCTGATCGCCGCCGTCTCCAGCGCCGTGGGTTTCTCCTTCTGGCTGCGGGGCCTGTCTTTGGCTAGCGGCAACTGGCGCCTGGCGGTTTCGTTTCAGGATGCCGCCGGCCTGGCCGAGCGCTCGCCGGTGGTGTTTCGCGGCGTGCTGATTGGCCATGTGCGCCGGGTGCAAGTGACGCCCGAGGCTGTCTTGGCCCAGCTGGAGATCACCAGCCCTGATCTGCGCCTGGCCAGGCCGGTGATCGCCCAGATCGGCGAGGCCTCGCTGCTGGGGGGTGAGGCCCAGGTGCAGTTGATCCCCGCCGCCAAGTCGCTGCCCCCAAATACGCCTTTGCCCAGCTCCCGCAACTGCGATCCGGTGCTGATGCTCTGCGATGGCAGCCAGATCAAGGGCGTTACCGGGGCAAGCCTGGAGAGTGTCACCGCTTTGATGCAGAAGCTGCTGGAGCAGGGGGATCGAGATCAATTGGTGAGCAAGTTTGCCAGCTTGGCCCAGAACCTTGATCAAACAGCTAAGAATGCCTCGCTGTTTATCAATGATGGCCGCCAGCTGGTGCGCAATCTGGATGGAACAGTTAATCGGGTTCAGCCAGCCATAGATAATCTCAACGCCACCACCGCCCAGTCGCGCCAGCTGGTGGCGGCCCTAAACAACCCCAACACCCTGCAGCATCTGCAGAACACGCTCAGCAACGCCGAGCAGCTGACGGCGCGATTTAACGCCGTGGGAGGTGATCTAAACAAGCTTTCCTCCGACCCGAAGGTCATGGATGGGATTCGCAGCGTGTCTATTGGCCTCGGTAGATTTTTTGATGAGCTCTATCCAAGTCAGGCGGATGGTGCCAAGCAAAAGCCAGTAACCGCTTCGCCACTGCCCTAGTTAATCGGTCTATTTCCCTGGAGCACTATTCGGCAGGGCGGTTTTCTTGCTGGTGGGACCAGCTTCAGCCCTGGAACTCAGAAGCCGTTGATCGCCTCCAGGGCGATCGCCGCGATGGCCTGATCGCTGGCCTTGGGCAACTGCACGTAGCGGCCACCGGCGGCTTCCGCCAGCTCCTTGCCCATGCCACTGCCGATGAACTTGCGTTCGGTATCGATCACCAGCAACTTGATGCCCAGGGCTCGGTAGCGCAGGGCCAGCTGTTTCACCTCCTCTTTGAGATCCACCGGCGCTTCCCCCTCGATTTGGGGTTGGCCCAGGGAACGGCTCAAGGGCACATTGCCGCGGCCGTCGGTGATCGCCACCACCACCACCTGGCCCAGGTCGCCGGTGGCCAGGGCATTGGCCCCCACCCGAGCCGCTTGGCTGAGCCCGTGGGCCAGGGGTGAGCCGCCGCCGCAGGGCATCGATTCCAGCCGCCGGCGGGCGGCGGTGATCGAGCGGGTGGGGGGCAGCAACACTTCGGCCTGTTCGCCCCGGAAGGGGATCAGGGCCACTTCATCGCGGTTTTCGTAGGCTTCGGTGAGCAGGCGGATCACGGCCCCCTTGGCGCTCTGCATGCGGTTGAGGGCCATCGAACCGCTGGCATCCACCAGGAAGATCACCAGGGCGCCGGCCTTGCGCTGCAGCTGTTTAGCGCGCAGGTCGCCATCTTCCACGATCACCTTGCGGTGGGGCTCGCGGGCGCGGCGGCTGTTTTGGTATGGGGCCGCGGCCCGCAAGGTGGCATCCACGGCGATGCGCTTCACCGGGCCCCGGGGCAGCATCGGTTTTACGTAGCGCCCACGGGAGTCGCTAAACACCACGGCGCGGTTGCCGCTGCCGCCGGTTTTGGCCTTGGCGGCGGAGAACAGCAGCAGCTCCGGATCGATGGCGGTGGCTTCCGGATCCAGCATGAATTCCTCCGGGATCGAGGGGGGCGGCAACTCGTCGGGCTGGTCTGGCTGCTCGTCTTGTTGGGGATCCTCCGGCTCCTCGTTGGTATCGGATTCCTCGGGAGGTTGCTCTTCTTCCGGTGGCTGTTCCCCCTGGGGGGGAGGCTGTTCCCCTTGGGGGGGAGGCGGCGGTGGTTCCAGGGGCGGCTGCTCCGGCGGCGGCAGTTGCAGGGCGCGGGGCATGATCACCAGGCGCACGGCCACCTGCAGGTCTTCCGCCTCCACCCGATCCCGACCGCTGAGGGCGGCGTGGGCACGGGCCACCCGCACGGCGTAGAGCTCGCTGCGGTGCCCCTCCACCTGGCCGCGCAGGGCCTCGTTCACCAGGTATTGCATCTGTTCGCGGCTGATGCTCACATCGGGCAGCCACTGGCGGGCGAGCAGCAGTTGGGTGGCCAGGGCCTCGGTTTCCTCCTGATAGAGGGCGCGGAAGCGCTGGCTGGATTCACCGTGGTCGATGGCGCTGCGGGTGATCGCTACGCGCTGCTCGATGTCGAGCACCTGATTGGCGCTGAGCACGATCGCGAAGCGATCTAGGAGGTGGTCGCGCACGGCCCCCTCTTCCGGGTTGTAGGTGGCGATCAGCAGGCAGCGGCAGGGGTGGCTGAGGCTGAGCCCCTCGCGCTCGATGCGGTTTTCACCGCTGCCCACGGCGGCCAGCAGCAGGTTGGTGATCGTTTCGTCGAGCAGGTTGAGTTCATCCACATAGAGCACCCCCCTGTGGGCCTCGGCCAGCAGGCCCGGCTGGAAGATCGCCTGGCCGGCCGCCAGGGAGGCGGTCACGTCCACCGAGCCCACCAGCCGGTCTTCCGTAACGCCCAGGGGTACCTGCACAAATGGTGCCGGGATCACCTTGGTGGTCAGCAGGGCGCCGCTGTCCTGGCCGGTGGGGTCGCCGCCCAGCTCGAGGATGCGGGTTCTGGCGGCCAGATCCCAATCATCCGGCCGTCTGGGGTCGATATTCAAGGCCTGGGACGGCGTGCTGGCCTGATCGCTGCCCAGATCGAGCACGTCGATCGGCGGCAGCAGGGCATGCAGTGCCCGGGCCAGCACAGATTTGCCGGTGCCCCGACCGCCAGCGATCACCACGCCACCGAGGCCCGGATCCACGGCCGCCAGCAGCAGGGCCAGCTTGAGGCTGCCGTGGCCGGTGATGGCGGCCAGGGGAAAGGCGCGGGCCGCGGCTTGGTCGCTGGCAGGTCCGCTTGTAACCATGGATGGCCCGTGCCGCATCGATGTGGGCTCCAGTCTCGCTGATCAGCCCGGCAGCCTCGCGATCGCCCTGGGGGCGAACCTGGGCGATCCCCTGGCCACCTTGATCGCCGTGCGCCCGCAGCTGGAGCTGCTGTTGCGGCAATTTGCCGCGCGCATGGCCTGCGGCGGTGCTGCCGCCCGCTGGTCGCCCCTGTTTCGTACCGAGCCCATGGGGGGGCCGGCGGGTCAGCCGTCTTATATGAATGCGGTGTTGTTGCTGGACTGCTGTCCGCCGCCAGTTGAGGCGGTAACCGCAGCGGCGGCGGCCCGGGGATTGCTCGCCGACCTGCATGCTCTGGAGCGGCACTTTGGTCGCCAGCGCCGCGAGCGCTGGGGGCCCCGCAGCCTCGATCTAGACCTGCTCTGGTGGGGCAATTTGCGGCTGTCAACCCCCGAGCTCACCCTGCCCCACCCGCGGATGCTGGAGCGGAGCTTTGTGTTGGCGCCCCTGGCTGCACTGCTATGTGCTGGTGGGCCGCCGCCGTTGCGGCTGCCTGGCCGGGAGGGCTGGTGGGAGTAGCTGCGGTAGCTGGCAGACAGTTGAACTGAGGATCATCCCCCAGGGGGAGGCTGTTGCGGAAATCAGGAATAGTCCAGCAGCTTTTGCCAGGGTTGCTGGGTGGATTAAACGATCGCCTGGGGGAGATTGCCGATGGCTACGGTTACGATGAATGGCTGGATACAGTTGATGAGCGGGTAAGCCAGTAAGGTTGCCGCCACGGACCAGCAATCCATGCAATGCTTGCCATGAAAAACCCGTTTCACAAAACAGCAAAACCAGTAAGTATTAGCTATTTGGAAACCAGGGAGAGCCTCGGCGAAGATGCTAAGTGCTACTTGCAGACAAGGGTCAATCCTCAGATTAGCTGGCTCAGTGCTGCGAGCGTAAAATACAAAAAGGGCTATATGCGTTATCGAGTTATCGCCCTGGCCCTGTCCAGCCTTACTACAATTCTCCCCTCTTATATCAATTACAAAGACGAGGCTAACCCTCGGGTTTCTGCCCTGGTTGGCTGGATTCCACTCGTCGTGCAGCTGGCCAGTGCGAGTGCCACCCTGTCCTTGGCATTATTATCTTTAAATCGTAGTCAGGAGAACTGGGTTCGCTATCGCAGTTCGGCAGAAGCTTTGAAAAGAGAAAAGCTGCTTTTCCTCACTCGTACAACTGAAACCTATGCGTCAGATCAGGCATTTCAAAACTTTGTTCTCCAAGCGGAGGCACTTATGCAGGAAGAACACAGTCAGTGGACCCGGCAAATGCAGGAGCATAAGCCAGCCGAAAAGGTCAATGAATTCATTAAGCTAGAGCCAATAGTGGCGGCGTCTACCCCCAACTCTTCTGATTTAATCCCTGGGATGCAGGCTATGAAAGTCTCTTCTCCATCAGCTCCTCCGTCCATGCCGCCCTCTTCCGCCTGGGCACCTCAGGAGGTTGCGAGTGACCCATCAGCTGGATCTGTTGCAGGGTAGGGTTCGGCAGAGCAGGCTGAATTGCCGATTGGCGGAAATAGGCTTCAGCAGCCCATGATCTCTTGATCAGCTAATGCTTGTTTAGCTTTCCAAGGTCGTAGTATTAACTCGATCCGACTGAATCTAGTTCTCCGCTGCGGAGCGGAGCCCAAGCCGATCCTCAGGGATTAATTTTAGTTAGAATTCACTTAATGGCAAAGTAATTTCTGATTAAAATATAAAAAATAAATTCAAGATTGCCTCCGAATTTGCTAGGCGAATCGCCTGGGTGGGCTTGTTTCTAGTTGCTGTTGGCCTGCCGGCAGTGGAAACTTCATCAGAGACTTTATTAGGGATTTCGCCGGAGACTTTACCTGGGATGTCTGGTAGCAAGCATCAGAAAAAGTGGCAGTTAGTTATTTTAATAATCTCTTGATTAATGGCGCGTAGCATTGCAGGGATTCTTTTTCCAATTGCTGCGCGATGCTAGCGGAATTTTTGCCTAGAATTGAAGGGGCTAGTGAGTATAATGCTAGAAGAAAAAGTTTTGGAGACAGAGCTGTAATTAAGTCACGGCGGGATGCCCTCGGATGTCTTGGCTTGGTTAGTGAGTTTATTGATGATGCTACGGTCGAGTTGATAAAAATCTGAAATAGATGTAGTTGGGTCTGCAGCTGTTTGTTTGTTGGCTTGTTGGTTGGTTGTGTTATGTACCATTTAATCAATCTGTAGGAGGTGGTCGCTAGACCGCCATGATCGGTTATGATGACAATGGATTTTTCGTTAATGATCCACTTGGTCAATGTGATCTCGAAAATGGTGGTTATTCGGAGCTTGGCAATGATTCTGATATTCATTATGGTTTTGAGCATTGGTTGCCCAGGTGGACATTGGGCGGAGGCGTAGGTTGGGCATTGACTTGTCACTCGCTAGCTTAAAGTGCCGGATTTTTCGGGATATCTCTAAAAACTATTGCCCACCCCAGCCAGGATGAGCAGATTAAAGCCAGGTTCTATAAGGCTTCTCGGGGTATTAGGTCAAAGAAATCAGGGGCTTATTCCAGGTGATCTTAACTGGGCTTCGGCCCAATTGCTGATAGTATTTTAGCCCTACATGGTGAGCTTTATTAGCCTTTTGCCCCACTTGTTGTCATTGCTGAAGATGGTAACTCCTCCATCTTGCGAAACGACAATTCCCAGGGATCCATTTACTGCGGCAACCGCCCTAGCCATCGACCTGTGCCTATTGCCGTGGGTTCCGAGATGCTCAATCCATTCTCGTGGTAATTCCCGTACGCTGGCAATAATGCTAGCGCCAAAGGCTAATATTTCAAAATCGTGGCTCAAGATAGTTGCGCCATCCGCTTCGGTTAAGTGTGCACATTCTTCACTGACAAGATCTAGATTTATTAGCGCATCTCGGAAGGAGGGGTGCACAATATCTCTCGCCCACTGCTGTATATTTTCCTGCCAGTGAGCGTCTAGGTCTGATGTGATTCTCTTGCCTCTTAGGCCTAGAGATAATAGACCTTGAAGTGACAATGCCCTTGAAAGCCAATGGGTAACCCTCTGATCGGGCTCTTTGAACCATTTGCCACCCTCGAATAGGCCTGCGTAGCTTTCTAGAGTTGGCAACAGTATAAAGCCCCCGCCGTGGCCCTTGCTGCGTATTTTTCTGGAAATAGCTTCTATAAAGCCGGCAAATAGCCTAGGGGAATAGTTATTTACTGACTCGGCGAGTTCCCCCTGGTGATTTTTCCACTGAACTTCATCAAGTGGCACCACTTCCCCTATGCCAAGACGTAGGCATGGCCCAAGTTGAGTTGGAGAGAGGGCCCTGCCTGGCAGGCTTGATTGAATTTCTAGTTGCTCAATACTGCTGGTATTTATGTGACGAATAGTGCCCCTGTTGTACACAGCTTTAAGCTCACCTATTTCCAGGGAAATCACGCCGGGATTTTCCGCCTCTACGACGATGGTGGGATGGTTCATTGTTGATAGGCGCAGCTCTAGCACGGGTCGGGAGGCGATGCCAACAATCTCAAGGCAAGCAGTGCTTGAACTAGCGGTGACAACTACAAGACAATTCTTGCGGGGATCGAGGGCAATGCCCAGGGACTGCAAATGCCTTGAATCTAGGGGCATGTGGCTTGCAAAGCGTGCTATAGATCCGGATTTAATAGTGTCACTCTCAAGTAGCAGGGCGAATCTGAGTAGTCGGCCTTCGTTTATTTCAAGACTTGCATGCATTGCTTTTTCGAGAACCGGTGGCAGCATTTCACGCCTTCTCGTATCTACTGAATTTAACAGCGTAGGGCTAAGCAGCGGATCTGCTAGTAGCACTTGTGGCGATAGTCCAGTCATGGGCGGGCCGGGGTTGCGAGGAAGTAGGGTATTGCTTTATCTCGCATTGCTCAAAATCATCGAATATCCTTGATCATCGAATGGTCTGGATCTACGAAGGCTCAAGATTGCCTAATACTAAAGTTGGCTAAATGCAATTAATGTCTAACTGACAGGGATAGGTGGTGGACGGCGGTGCTATAAGGAGACTCTAGAAGCCGCTATTTCGGCGATCCTGCCACCCGGGAACCGTTGCGGTATCAGGGCTAAATTGTCCGAGGGTCGAGTTTTCCAGCGCTTTCTTGATGATTGATTGGAAAGGTCATTGGAAAAGGCTGCGGCTCATAGTGTGTAGCCAAATTTATGGATGGCTAGTAAATTGGTGACAGATAAACAAGTGATTGATCAACGGGTGAATTGGCAATGGCTGATGGGCGACTCGTATAATTAGGTGGGTCAAATGATGGCTTTTGTGGAATGCCTCGCCAGCGATCAATCAATGATGCCGTGGGGAGTCTGGTTATTCCAGCTGGGACAGCGCAGGGCCCCGTGTTCGCCATTGCTCGCCTCCGCTGAAATCCTAAGCATTCCAGATTAGTTTACAGCATCAAGATCATGCCTCGCCCTAAATTGCTCCGCATTGCACATATGCATCGCATCCGCATCTCGCCAGTTGATTAGACTTGGGCCGGCAATAAGTTTGACTAGCATTATAGTCTGTTTGCCGGGCCCCTGTTCGGATGTTGTGCTCCTAACTGAATGCGGGGTGCCTAGCTGGAGGCTGGCTGCCTGGTTAGAGGTTGGCTGCCTGGCTGGAGGCTGGTGGCTGGTGGCTGGTGGCTTCTGTCGGTGCCTCCTGCCGTTCTAGACTCCATACATCTGAATCAATTCATTACCTGATCAGCAAGAAAGCTCCGCACGTCCTGGCAGCACCACCGCCAAGCCCTTAAAGTAGTACAGGTGATCTACGGCGGATTGGTCAGGTGCCCCAGAGCAGAGTCCAGTACCAGGAGGGGTTTTCCTTCTCCGATTTCATTCAGGCCTTTGGGACTGAGGAGAAGTGCCTTGCCGCCTTGGAGAATGCTCGCTGGCCAAATGGCTTCCGTTGCCCGCAGTGTGGCGCGGCCGAGAGCTTCGGCGTGATCCACGATGGCCGACGAAAAAGGTACCAGTGCAAAAGTTGTCGCCATCAAACGACGGCAACAGCGGGCACCATATTTGACTCCACAAAGCTTCCCCTGGCCACATGGTTCCAAGCAATTTATCTAATCACCCACGCCAAAAACGGGATCTCGGCGATGGAACTCAGACGACAACTTGGGGTAAGTTATCCTACTGGATGGAGGATCAAGCACAAGCTGATGCAGGCTATGCAGGAGCGTGACAGTCAATACCTCCTGCAGGGAATCATCCATATTGACGACGCCTACTTCGGCGGAGAGCTCAGTGGCGGCAAGGCTGGTCGCGGATCTGAAAACAAGATTCCGTTTGTCGCGGCCGTAGAGCTGAACAACGAAGGACGGCCGATTCGCATCAAGATGAATCGAGTTACTGGATTTACAAGCGAAGCCATCAAAACCTGGACTAAGAAGAGGATTGTACCTGGAAGTGCGGTCTTTTCTGATGGCTTGGGCTGCTTTCGTGCCACAGCCGATGCAGGCTGCGAGCACGTCGCTGAGATCATGGGTGGCAGGAAGCCGAAGGAGGTGCCAATCTTCCAATGGCTGAACACAATCATGGGGAATGTGAAAAGGGGCCTGAGTGGCACATATCATGCATTTAACTTTCAGAAGTACGGAGATCGTTATCTTGCTGAGATCGCTTATCGCTTCAATCGCCGTTTTAATCTGAAGGGTTTGCTGCAGCGTCTGCTCATTGCCTGCATCGGCAGTAGGCCGCAGCCAGAGCGCCTGCTACGGTCTGCGGAGTTTTGTTGCTGATCAGGATTCATTAAGGCTTTTAAGGCTAGGTAGCTAAGGTGAACCCAGCCTCAGATCTGCGAGGATCTTTAAATCCAAGCCCTGTGATTACAGGCGCGGCCGCCTTCATGCTACTTATCTTTTTTCGCCAATACCCTGTCAGCATCTTTGAGCTTCCAGCCCTTGTGATGCATCAGAACTCTTATGAATCGCGTACGCAAAGCCTCCCATGCAACCCAGCCACTCAGAAAGGCTGGCGTGGTGTATTTGTT
>CANHSW010000038.1 GCA_947463165.1 Cyanobacteriota bacterium | reverse complement strand
GCAGGAGCGAATTGTGCTGGAGGATGCCAGCGAGGTGCTGGATTTAGACCCCGACGCCCTCAGCGAGAGCCTCGATCCCAACGGCTGTTTTGATCCAGCCCACTGGACCTACGAGCTGCTCAGCCTGCAATTGCCAACGGTGAACCGCTGCGGTTCCGACTGCCCGGGGCCGGCCACCTGGAGCAGTGATGCCCAGGGCGGCGATCCCCGCTGGGCAAAGCTCAACCAGCTGCGCTGATGTCTAGCGCCTGGTTGGAGCAGCTGGATCTGCTGATCCGCTCCCGCACCCCGATCATCTGGATCCGCAGCCTGGAGGAGGAGCGGGTGGAGGCGCTGCTGGCCCAGGCCTGCCAGCGCCTGGGCGGCAGGTTGCTGCTGCGCTGGGATTTCATCGATGGGCTGAGCGGCAGCCCCAACCGCACCGGCGAGGCGGCCCGCCATCCGATGCTCGCCCTCCGCTGCCTGGAGGCGGTGGGGCCGGAGCAGGGGGCGATCCTGCTGTTGCGCGATTTTCATCGCTATGGCGAGGACGCCGGCATCTGCCGCCGCCTGCGCAATTTGGCCCAAAGCCTGCGCCGCTGCCCCCACACCCTGGTGATCACCGCCCCCGACTGGTCGCTGCCGGCCGAGCTGGAGGACAGCATCAGCCTGCTGGAGCTGCCGCTGCCCGCCGCCGATGAGATCGGCCAACTGCTGGGCTCGATTGCCACCGCCGCCGGCCAGCCGTTGGAGGCGGCGGTGCTCGCCCAGCTCACCAGCGCCTGCCATGGCCTCAGTGAGCAGCGGGTGCGGGCGATCGCGGCAAGAGCCCTGGCCCGCCGCGGCCAGCTGGGCGCCACCGATCTGGCTGAAGTGCTCGAGGAAAAACGGGCGGCGATCGCCCGCAGCGAACTGTTGGAGTACTGCCCCAGCGAGGCCAGTCCAGCTGATATCGGCGGCCTCGATGCCCTCAAGCAGTGGCTGGAGGGGCGCCGCATGGCCTTTGGCGAGGAGGCCCAGCGCTATGGCCTGCCGCTGCCCCGGGGGGTGTTGCTGGTGGGTCCGCAGGGCACGGGCAAGTCGCTCACCGCCAAGGCGATCGCCCACAGCTGGAGCATGCCGCTGTTGCGGCTGGATGTGGGGCGCCTGTTCGCCGGCCTGGTGGGTGCCAGCGAGGCGCGCACCAGGGAGATGATCCAGCGGGCGGAGGCGATGGCCCCCTGCGTGCTCTGGATCGACGAAATCGACAAGGGCTTCGGGGGGGACAGCCGCAGTGACGGCGGCACCAGCGGCCGGGTGCTGGCCAGCGTGCTCACCTGGATGGCGGAGAAGACCAGCTCAGTATTTGTTGTGGCCACCGCCAACGGCGTCGAGCGGTTGCCGGCTGAACTGCTGCGCAAGGGTCGCTTCGATGAGATTTTTCTGCTGGAGCTGCCCTGCGAGGAGGAGCGGCGCGCCATCCTCAACTTGCAACTGCGCCGCCGCAGGCCCGAGCACCGCATCCCCCTGGAGGTGCTGGTGGATCGCACCGCCGGCTTCTCGGGCGCCGAACTGGAGCAGACGGTGATCGAGGCGATGCACCTGGCCTTTGCCGAGCGGCGGGAGTTCACAGAAGCCGACCTGATCGGCGCCGCCAGCCAGCTGGTGCCCCTATCGCGCACGGCCCGCGAACAGCTGGAGCAACTGCGCCAGTGGGCTAGCGGCGGCCGGGCCAGACCCGCCGGCAGATTGCGGCAAGTAACGAACTCCGACACCAGGTAACAAGGCGGGATTTCTAGACGGGGCCGCCGTTTTTAGCCCTTACCGTCATGCCAATTGTTAGTGCCGCGGTGACCCCCAGCCCCAGCCCCCGCAGTGAACTGTTCACCCAACTGGCCGTCGCCTGCATCGGCGCCGGCGTGGTCACCAGCGTGGCCGTCGCCCAGGGTCAAAACCCACTCACCGCTCTCGGCATCACCCTGTTTTCGGCCGTGGCGGCGGTGATGGTGGGTCAAATCCTCTGAACTGGCCTCGGGGCTGTTGAAAGGAAGACCTGCTGGTGCTGACCACGTCGGCATAGCTGGTGTTGCTTCTTTGGGCTTGAGCTGGTCTGCTGGGGGATGGCTAAAGCGTGGCTTCCCAGGCCAGAATTTTCGGCGCCTATTTACGCGGCGAGAAGATGGATCGAGTCATTTGGCTCCAGATCGCTGCTCTCATGGCGCCCACTGATCAGCAGCTTGTGCTGAATGGCCTTGTGCTTCATCACCAGGCCATTCAGCAATCAGCATCTGCTGGCGGCCCGGTTGAGGGCTGAGGCCACCAAGAGCCAGATAGCCCTGCGGCACTCATAAAGCCCCGTTTAGCGCGGCTGTCAGCGGTCCCGCTCCTTTGCTGTTTGGGACTGCATGGCATAAGCCCAGTCGCCGTGGAGTGTGTTGATGCATCGCTCTGCCTTGCCGTTGGTTCTTGATGTGTGGGGACTGGTGCGGATCGGTTTGATATCCATTTCGCTGGAGGCGTTTCGCCATTCATTAGAGCGATATGAGGATCCGTTATCGGAGAGAACCCCAGGTGGGACAATACATCTGGGAGGCCACTGCAAAAAACCTTCCGCTGGGTTTCGCCGAGCAAAATGATTCCGCGTCTGCAGGAAATTAACATTTCTTGAGAAATAACTTTATGTCAAGATTTAACAAAAGGAGCTTGACGGGGCTCGCTATGGTTCGCCAGAGTAAATCACAGCAAAATTCGTACTGAGTTAAATGTCAATCCTGTTTTGGGATCCAGATGGAATTCAGCTCAATAATTCAATTTCTACCGGTGCTGGTCTTGGTGGCTCTGGTGTCTGGGCGGAGGGGGGAAATGCATCATGGTTTGACCCGTCTCTAAACGCAGGCGCTGGCGGGTATGTGAGCTGGAACAGCGCTCGTGGAGATACAGCTGTCTTCACAGGATCAAGCGGTGGCAATATCACTATCTCAGCAGGAGTAGGCGCGGCAGGCGTTGATTTCCGCAGTGCTGGATATGTCGTAAGTGGTGGTTCTTTCAATACTGCAGCTACTGGAACTACGTTCAGTGTATCAAATGCAGCACGGTTTGATGCCTCGATCGTTGGTTCTGGTGGCATCAATAAAGGTGGCGGCGGAACGCTCACTCTGGGAGCTGCGCTGAGCTCTTACACGGGAGATACGATCGTACTTGGCGGAATTCTTGATGCCCGTGGCACTATTCAAAGCCATGTAAAACTAGCTGGAGGTACTACCCAGGGGGTAATGTTCTACGATCCAGACCTGGCCGGCTATGTGCGCAATGGCCTGGGTTTGGACGCCGGCGCGTGGCTGACTACTTCGCTGTTGGCGAACTCCCCACAGCTCACATCTCTTACTGTAAACGGCAGCTTGATTGATGATCTTACGGGTATCAGCAATCTCTCCTCGCTTACGTCACTGGATTTAATTCCAGATCAGTACGGTGTGGCGGCGCCTGCCCTGTCGACCCTGGCGCCATTGTCAGGGCTGGCAAATCTTACATCTCTAGCCATTCAAGGCGTTGGCATCAGCGATTCGCTACTAAACACGCTGCCTTCCTTGGCGGCGCTACAAAAGCTGGACATTCGTTATAATAATCTAGCAATTCTGCCAACTGGTATTGCTAATCTGCCTCGTTTGCAGCAGCTGCTTTTGCATGGCAATTCGCTGCTCAACGACAATCCTCGATCTGGCTTGGCGGCACTCAAGGGCAAGCTGATCGATATCGATATCGCCCCAGACCGGCCGGAAATCGCCACAGGCATCGCCGATCTGGCCGCGCGACTTTATTATTTGCCAGTTGAGATGCTGGAGTATGTAACGAACACAATTGTGTTCCAGCCCTACGTGGGGGCCATGAAGGGGGCGCTTGCCACATTGCAAACAAAAGCTGGTAATGATTGGGATACAAATACTCTGTTGGCGGAGCTCTACAAGGCCGCAGGCGTCACCACGCGATATGTTGCGGGTGCCATTGAGGTGAGCGAAACCCAGGCCAAAGATTATTTCGGTGCACGTGATCTGGCTGGTGTTGCAAATATTCTCAATTCCTCGGGGTTGAGCTACGACCAGTATGCCCAGCGCTTTAGCCACACCTGGCTCGAGGCATTTGTGGGGTTACCCACAACTGGTGTGCAGGCCTGGGTGCCGCTAGATGGCTCCTGGAAGTTCCGCGACTTTCGCCCTGGCCTTGCAGGCATACTATCCAGCGTGCCATTTGACCCACTAGAGAGCGATTACTTAACCAATCCCATTTGGCAGAAGAAGTCTACGGCGGAATACTATGAGGCCAAGGTGGCTACCTGGTTGGCTCAAAATCGCCCAGATCTCACGATCGCCGATGTTGGCTACGACGGTCCAATTCGTCAACAGTCGTTTACGGCGTTACCCACCTCGCTCCCTTACACCGTTTTGAGTCAGCCGGTGGAAGCGGCGCGGCCGACCACAATTCCAGCGGCAGCTCAATATACCGTCAACATCAAGCTTGCCAATGGTAATACCCAACTGTTTGGTGCATCTGGGCTGAATCTCACCCTCAGCGAGGTGGCCCTGAGCCGGCTGACGATCGACCCCGGAATCGCGGCCGGTGTCGCCAGGCCGGTGTTACGCCGCGATGGGGTGGCGCTTGCCACTGCTCCCAGCACAATTGCCAGCCCCGCTGCCACCCAGCTCTCGCTCACCATCAGCATCACGGCTCCTGAACGTGGCACCTCCTACTCGCGCAGCTTCAGCCGTGCCGCCGATCGCTACATCGCCATCGGGCTCGATGCCAACCAATTCTCCGAATCGTTGCTAGCCGAAAAGCGGGGAATCGCCAACGCCCAGCAGCTCAACCAGGCCAATGGCGTGGCAATCGACAACGACCAGGCCGTGGGTGGCCTGCTCGACCTGGCAATCGCCCAATACTTCACCGTCGCCGATGCCGACGAGGCCTCCCTGGCCTCGCTCACCTCCGCCGTTGCCGACCGCACGATAGTTGCATTGGGCATTGCCACCAGCGCCGCCTCGTTAGCTGCCACTCCCAATGCCGGCCTCCAGTTTCCCTATCTGCCGGCCGACATGGGCGTCGATGTGCCGGCCAACGTTAACGGCGGCTTTGCGATCGATGCCAGCAGCACGGCGATTGACCTCAACCGCAACTTGCTGCTGGGCTATACCAATTCAGCACAGGAGGGCCTGGTGCTGGAAGAGCTGACCAACTTCGAGAGCGTGTCGACGATGAAGGCCTTCCAGCTCACCGCCGCTGCGACAGGTGGACTGGCCAACCTCGTAGAGATCAACGCTAGCAATGTGGCCAACATCGCTACGTTGCTGCCAGGCGTGCGCGCCGATATTCGCAATGCCATCGCCAGCACCGTAAGCAATGGATTTTCGGGTGTAGCGGACTATGCCGGGGTGAAATTTACGGCCCTAGTTCCCAAAAACGAGGTGACCGTTGGCGGCGGCACGGACGCCACCAAGAAGTGGACTGGCGTGGGCTATACCTTAAAGTGCGTAACCAGCGATCCCGCAAAAGCACACCTTAATGGAAAGGTGGTTGGCTATATTATTCATGGAGCTGTTGGCGGCAACCCACTTGTTTCCTCGGGCGGGGCTACTTCTAAAATTTCGGCTCCGCCGCCGAAAACAACTCCGACGCAATCATGGTTTGCCCCTGTAAACAATGTTGGCGATCCTGTCAACGTCGCCAACGGCAATGTTTACCACGAAGAAAGTGATTTCTCGATCCCCAATCTTGGCGTACCGCTGGCCTTTGGCCGCCGCTACGACTCGATACATACGGTCTCTGGCCTGAGCGGCGCGCCGACCGCCTGGTCGGACCGCGGCATGGGAGAAGGTTGGTCGTTCACCTATTCCGATCGGATCGAGATCGGCAGCGATGGCAGTAACACCGTAACCTGGCTGACCGATTCAGGCCTGCGGCTGGTGTTCACCAGTGGCGCCAGCGGCTATACGAATCCGGTTGGGATTTTCGGCGCGCTCACTGGTTCCACCGCCGCTGGCTTTACCTGGAGGGATGTTGATGGCAATTCGACCGTCTTTGGCGCGGCGTTGAACGGCATGTGTGCGCTGGTGTCTAAAAGCGATCGCTTTGGCAATGGCGTGAAGGTTGACTACACCACTGGCACGAATCGAATCGCCAAGGTATCCGACCTGCGTGACGCCAATCGCTGGCTCACGTTTACCTATAACAGCGACGCCCGTCCCCATATCACGGCCGTGGCGGATTTCACCGGCCGCACCTGGAATTATACCTACGCCAGCGACGGCAGGCTATCCACATCCACGGCTGCCACACCTGCGGCGGGCGTTGCCGCCCCGGTGGTTCGCTATGGATACCATGCCGACGCAGCCCGCCGCGGCTTGTTGGCGAGCGTTACTGATCCCACCGGTAATGCAACCTCTTGGGAGTATTTTGCCAACCGCCGCGGTTTCCGCGTCACCGACACGGAGGGGCTTCGCCATAGCTTCACCTTCAACCTCTTCCGCAAACAATCCACCTTTATCGATGAGCGCGGTAATGCCACGCGTTATTCCTATGATGATCAGGGCAATCAGCTGGAAGTACTGCAGAGCGATCGCAGCACCGAGCGCTCGACCTGGTCGACTCAGGGGCTGAAGCTCAGCTCCACCAATGCCTATGGCGCCACCACATCTTTCGCCTATGACACCAGCACGGGCAAGGTAACGAGTGTGACAGACCCCCTGGGCAATGTTACCCAGCTCAGCTACACCACCGGAACCTTCCGCGACCTGGATACGATCTCCCGGCTCTACAAGCCGAATGATGCTTCCGATGATGTAACTACAAAATATACCTATGATGCCACCGGCTTCTTGACGAGCCGGGTGGACGACTCTGGCGCTGGCAGGCTGAATTTCACCACCAATTACGTTGCCGCCAGCGGTGGCCGCGGGCTGATCCAATCGAGCACCTCCCCGCGGGGGGTTGCTACACGCTTTACCTATAACGGTGCCGGCCAGGTGCTCTCGAGTTCGATTGATTCGTCGGCGGGCATCACCGTAACCCAGTCGTACAGCTACGACTCCCGGGGCAACCGCCTGTCGCAGAGCGACGGCAACGGCAACGTTACAGCATTCGGCTTTGATGCCCTGGGCCGCAAGATATCTGAAACCTCCGCCGACCCTGACGGCTCGGGAGTGCTAACGGCTATTTCTACATCAAATTCTTACGATATTACCAGCCAGCTGATTGCGGCAACGTTCAATGATGGCCGCAGCTCACGCACGGTCTATGACAAGCGGCAACGGGAGCTGCGGCAAATTGCGCCCGACGGTACTTATACGCTGGTTTCCTATGATGCGGCCGGCAATAAGGCCAGCGAGACAGACTCCTTGGGCCGCATCAGCCGGTATGTCTACGACAGCCGTAATCGGCTTGTGGCCATGCGGCTCCCCGATGGCAGCACCACGCGGCTGAGGCTCGATGGTGGTGGCCGAATTGCGGCCAAAACCGACCAGGTTGGAGCCACCACCAGCTATGGCTACGACAAGCTTGGCCGCAAAATCTTGGAGACGCAGCCCGATCCAGACGCTGCCGGTTCGCTCTCCGCCCCGGCCACGGCCTGGGGCTACGACTCCCGCGGCAACCTGCAATATGTAACACCGTTCTTTGTAGGCCAGAGCGGCGTTACGGCCGGGGCTAGCGATAGGTCTACCCACTACGAATATGACGCCCTCGGTCGCAAAACGAAGGAAACCCAGGCCGATCCCGATAGTACCGGACCTATCACCCGGCCGGCCACGAGCTATGGCTATGACGCCGATGGCAACCTGGTGTCGGTGACCGATCCGCGCGGTTACACCACCTCCTATAGCTACGACTTCCTGGGTCGCAAGGTTACCGAGACCTCCGCCGACCCCGATGGCACGGGCCCGCTGACCAGCCTGATCCAGCGCTTCGTGTACGACCGGGCGGGCAACCTGCGCTTTGAGGTAGCTCCCGGCGGCGCCAGTGAAGCCAATACCGCCTTCACCACCGAGCACGTCTACGACGCTCTGAACCGTAAAATCAGCACGATCCAGGCTGACCCCGACGGCACGACGGGCCCCCTGACCCGGCCGACTACAACCCGTTCGTACAACGCCAGCGGCTTTCTCGCCTCCTCCACCGACGCCCTGGGTCGCAGCACGCTTTATACATACGACAAGCTCGGCCGGGCGCTGACGGTGACCAATGCCCTGGGCGCCAAGGCGACGACGACCTACGACGCCGCCGGCAACGTGGTGATCGCCACCGACGCCCTCGGCCGCCGCACGCTCACCTCCTACGACCTGCTGAACCGGCCGCTGCTGGTTCAAGCCCCGCGGCCCGATGCCACGGCCGCCACCCCGCTCAGCCGTTTCAGCTACGACGCCAGCGGCCAGCTGATCGCCTCCACCGATCCTTTGGGCCGCACCACCTGGCGCCATTACGACAGCCTCGGCCGCTTGATCGGCGAAACCAGCCCCCTGGGCCTCTACTCCGGCGACCCGCAACACACCACGCGCACTGAATACGACTCCGCCGGCCGCGTTACCGCCACGATCGACCCCTTGGGCCGCCGCACCGACACGGTGTACGACAACCTGGGCCGCAAGATTCGGGTGTTGCAGCCAGACGCCGGCCAGGGCCGACCCACCACTCACTACGGCTACGACGCGGCCGGCAACCTGCGCTATAGCACCGATCCCCGCGGCGCCGCGGCGGGCGATCCCGGCTTCACCACCTGGTTTTTCTATGACGGTCTGGGCCGCCAGACGGCCACAGTCGATGCCCTGGGTCCGGACTGGTCGATTACGGCTTCTAGTGCCACGCGAGCCCCGGGCAGCCCCCTGCTGCCCCCCATCCTGAACACACCGGTTCTCCCGGAGGCGCTGCCCCTGAGCGTGTCGGCCAACCTGACCCGCAACACCTACGACAACCGCGGTCGGCTCGCCTCCAGCACCAATGCCCTCGCCCGCACCACCAACTACAGCTACGACAACCTGGGCCGATTGGTGGCCGAAACTGCCCCGGCGGCGGCCACGGGATTAGCCAGGGCCGTCAGCCGCTATGGCTACGACGCCGCCGGCAACCGCACCAGCGAAACCGACCCGCTCGGGTTTGTGACTTCTTACACCTACGACGCTTTAGATCGCCGCACCACCGTTACCGACGCCCGCGGCTTGGCCACCGTGACCAGCTACGACGCCCGGGGCAACACCCTCTCGGTAACGGACGCTTCCGGCAATCTGACCCGCTACAGCTACGACCGGCTCGATCGGCTGATCGGTGAGACCGATGCCTTGGGGGCGCTCTCCAGCTTCGCTTACGACCTGGCCGGTAACAGAGTGCGCCAAACCGACCGGCTCGGCCGGGTGACGAGCTTTGTTTACGACGCCGCCAATCGGCAGGTGGAGGAGCGCTGGCAGCAGGCGGCCAGTGGCTCGGTGGCCCACAGCATTAAAAAGATCTACGACGCCGCCAACCAGCTGTTGGGCGTGATCGAGACGGATACGGCTAACCAGGCCGCCACCACCGCCTGGCAGTTTTCCTATGACGCCCTGGGCAATATGACCAAGAGCCGCATGGCACCTGGCGAAATCGTGCAAGCCCCGGCATTCGATGGTGTCCCGAATCCGCCCGGCTCCCTGAACGCCACGGATGCAACGATCGACTGGGACGGCGATGGCAAGGGCGAGCGCTATGACGGCTACCAGATCACGCTCGCCGTGGGCGAACAACTGCTGCTGACGGCCTCATCCACCGCCTTTGATCCCGTTCTCATGCTTCAGAAGCCCAGCGGTGAGCTGGCCACGGCGCTGTTTGATGACCACTCCGGCGGCGGCACAACGGCAAGGCTGCTGGTGACCGCCGACGTGGCGGGCACCTGGACGATCGGTGTTACCTCCAAAGAGGAAAATGCCGCAGGTTCCTATGACCTTCAAATTGTTAAAGACCAAAATGCCATTGTGCCAACGGCGTTGGTCCAGTACGACTTCAGCTATGACAAGGCCGGCAATCTGCTGTCCACCACTGAGAATCAGGCGGCCGTGGCCGATGTGCCTATCTTCGGCAAGGCGGTGACGGGGCTGGGAGTGCGCACCAGCTACACCATCGATGCTTTGAATCGGGTGACGCGCTATGAGCAGAGCAACTCTGCTGGGGCCGTGAGCAAGCGGGTGAACTATACCTACCGCGGCGATGGTTCGGTGAGCAAAATCAGCCGTTTTGCGGGGGCTGGCGTGAATCCGATCGGCACCACCACCAACAGCTACGACGGCATGGGCCGGCTCACGGCGATCAGCCAGGCCCCCAGCGCCAGCGCCGCGATCAGCTACGGCTATAGCTACGACGCCGCCAGCCGGATGACGTCGATGACCACGCCGGAGGGCACCAGCAATTTCACGCTTGATGCCACCGACCAACTGCTTTCCGCCAGCCTCACCGGCGAGGCCTATGCCTACGACAGCAGCGGCAACCGCACCAGCGGCGGCACCATCACTGGCACGGGGAATCGGTTGCTGTTCGATGGCACCTACCGCTATGCCTACGACGCGGAGGGCAACCGCACGGCTAAGTACATCGACCGGGACAACAGCCAGAGCCTGTCTGTCAATGACACGGACGTGACCAGCTACGGCTACGACCAGCGCAACCGGCTGGTGGCCGTGAGTCATGGAAATCTCTGGACAGCTGCCCAGGCGGGGGCCCTGGCGAACTTCTCCAGTTCGGCCACCTCGCTGCCCGGCTCCGATCTGGAACTGCGCTACAGCTACGACTTCGCCGATCGCCGCATCCGCCGCTCGATCGATGCCGACGGCATGGCCGGAGTTGGTGGGGCGAGCGTGTTCTACGCGGCCTATGCCGGTGCTATCCGCACGCTGGAAATCGCCCAGATCGCCAGCTATGAACTGAATGGACGTATTGAATGGGTGGCTGGAGAGGTGGCGCAGCGCAACTTCTACGGCAATGGGGTTGATGAAATCCTCGCCGTGGAGCTGAATGGAAACACCTTCTGGACCTTCGGCGACCACCAGGATTCAGTGCGCGACATCGTGGCCGGCAATGGCGCCAGCCGCGGCCAGCTGGTGGAGCACCGGCAGTACGACAGCTTTGGCAAGATCGTGAGGCGCACCACTGGCCCGGCGGCTTCTGCGCCCACCACAGAGGGCGTAGGCATCGTCTTTGGCTATGCCGGCCGGCCCCTGGAGGCCCGCACCGGCCTCTCCGACAACCGGGCCCGCTGGTATGAGCCGGGGACCGGCAAATTCATCAACGAAGACCCGAGTGGCTTCAAGGGAGGTGATGCCAATCTCTACCGCTACGTTGGGAATGATCCGCTCGATCAAGTTGATCCGAGTGGATTGGCGGCCAGCTGGGCCAAAAATCTGGGTAGTGGTTTCTATGGATCGAGCTCCTCAAGCTCGAGTTCTTTGGGTTCGAGTTTTTCTAGCCTGAGTTCCTTGGGTTCGAGTTCCTCTGGTTCGTCGCTATGGTCTTCTGGATCGAGTAGTAGTTCAAGTATTTTTTCTAATGATTGGTCGTTTGGCCTGGGGGGGGCTAGTGGTTATGGGGGTTCGTCGCTGGCGTCTTCGATAGGGGCGTCCTCAGGATCAGCTGCTTCGAGTTCATGGGCTAACTTTGCGTCTCCAGTTTATGTCGGTGGGTCTCGAATGCCTTCGTCCACAGGCGGCTTGAGCAATACATCAAAAGGCGTTTCTGCGTCGTCTGGTACTGGCTCCACTTACGATCGCGTC